>DMQW01000468.1 GCA_003455565.1 Limisphaerales bacterium | reverse complement strand
GAACGTGAACTTCTGCGAATTCCGCCGGTTTCCGCCGTCGGTGATGGAGTCGCCTTGAAATAGGATGCGGTCGCCGGCATGAAATGCCGCCATATCATCGGCGGCACGCGCGGGGAAAATTTTGATCGCAAGGTTCGTTTTAAAAATTATTTCTCCGCTGCGAACACGCTGTAAGTGTGCGGCAATAAATGCACGTTGAAGGAAACGCGGTTTTCATCCTCGCTTGGTCGGTTTCGGCGCGGCCGTTGCGTTTCTGTTTGCGTTTGCTGGTTGAGCGTTTCGCCCGTCACAAGATTTTTTAATTGAGTGAAATTCCCGGCGACGGAAACTTTCACGTCAGTTTCCGCCGGCAAATAAGATTCGACGATGAATGTGTTGTTGTCATAGGCGAACAACGCCACCTGGCCCGGCCCGTCCAGCCGAACCGGAAATCCGCGCATGATTTGATTTTTGATTGCACCCGTCAAGGCGCCGGGCAGCAGATAAAGATCGGAAAAATTTTCTGGAATTGCCCAGACATAAATCACGCCTTTCGCATAGCGATCCATCAGCAAAATCGGATAAGTGCCGCCTTCGGCCAGCGCGCGAACAATCGGCCATGCGTCGTTGGTGAGAAAATCAATTTCCGGAAAAAGAATTTTTAGGTCGTTTGTTTGATCCAGCGGCACGCCATTGCCCGCGCCAAAACCGCTGAAAAATCCATGCGCCAGAATTTTCCGGTCCGTGTAGCGCAGTTCGACGATGTCTTCAATGCCCTTGCCTTGCAAGGCGCGCAGCAAGCCCGACGTGATGACCACCGATTTTCCCGCGACAAGCTGTGCTTTTATTTTCGCGACAATTTGCGGATCAAACTTCGCCGACTCCGTCAGCAACACCAGATTTGCGTTCGTCGGAAATTCCGGATGCAAATCAACCGGAATTCCAATCATGCCCAGATAATTGTGCAAAAAATCTTCGCCGGTGGATTGATAAGGTTTGTAACTCGCGATGCCGATCGGCCTGCCCAGTTTGCCCAGAAATGCGTCGGCCTGTTCGAGCGAATAACCGGCCACCCGAGCAATGGTCGGTTCGGAATCGCCTCTCACCATCTCATCGAAATTAAAACTGGTCGATAATTTTTCCCACGCGGCACGGTCACCCGCTGGAATGGGCCGGCTCATCGCCGACCACTCGAACAGCGTGATCTCGCGCGCCTTGGCGAACAGCGTGTCCCAAAGCTGCTCGGCGTAGCGGTCAAGGTAACGGATGCTGTAAGTGTCCACCCAGCCGCCGCCGTTGCGGCCCGGCGCGATGTTCTCGAAGTAGCGGATGATTTGATAACTTTCATACTGCTGTAAATGCTGGTCGGTGATCACCGGGTCGCGCGTCTCGGTGCCGGTGTAAATGCCGTCGAAAATTTTCGGCTCCTGGTCGAGGTCGAAGCCGAGGCCTTGAAAATGTTCATACCAGTTTGGAAATTTGATCACCATCTTCACCTTTGGATTCACCGCGCGCGCCGGTTTGACGACCAGATTTTCCGCCGCCTCGTCCATCAGTTCGAGACGGAACTGCGTCCAGCTTTTTTCACCCTTGGCCGCGATGTCGGATTCGTTCTTCGTCGTGTTAAAAAAGAAATCGTCCTGAATGACTTCGTCAAAATGCCGCGCCGCCAGTTCCGCCGCGTTTTTGACGAACGCGCGGTCTTTTGGATCCGTGTAGCAAAACGATTTGAACTGGCCGCCGATGCCGCCGTCCGACAGCGCCATGCCGCCGGCAACGCGCACGCCGTGGTCGAGAAAGAATTTTTTGACCTGCTCGAGCAGTTGATCGTCCGCCAGCCGCCGGTCGCGCTGCACCTCGATGTAAACCTTGTCCACCTTCAACTGGCGGCTGATGCGCGCCCAGTCGTCCGCGAGCTTTTGCGGATTCTCAAAACTTTGCACGACGCTGACGGGAATATAAATCGCCACGTCAAAGTTCGTGTAATTGCCAGCGCGACCGATGGCCGCCCAAAAAATCAGGCTGTGAAAAAGCGTCTGAAAAAACGTCCGTCCATGATTGAATCGAAATTGCATAATTATTTTACCTCGTTGTGAATCTGCCACGTCACCTTGCCCGCGAACGGGTCAGTGTTGAGTTTGAACGCGGCGTATTCGTTGGCGGGAAATTCATTCGGCTCCGCCGGTTTGACGACGGCCATGTCGTTGTCGAACGCGTGGCGCACGGAATATTGCGAGCGCTGCCAGACAATCTTCCCCGTGTGCGTGGCCGGGTCAAAATCCGCGAGTTGGTCGGCCAGATAATAAAAATTGGAAAAGTCGCGGAAGTCGCCGCTGACATCCACCGGGTCGTTCAGCAACGGCAGTTGCGGGTTGGCGGCGAAGACAGCAGTGGTCGCGAGCGCGGCAAGCAGTCCGGCAAAAGATTTTTTGAGCGTGGTCATTTGAGTTTTGTTTTCAGGGACACAAAGGCCGTGTGAACTTGCACTTCATTGGTTTGTTGCCAGCATCGGTTAATCACGCGTCCCTGTCATGTCCATAAAAGAGATGACTTGGAACGGGCGGCGGGAACGGGTTTGGCTTGCGCGGTTTTTTTTGCCGAGCAGAATTCTGGTGTGTCCACCCAGCGGTCAGCCTTAAAATTATCGGCGGCGCATTTTTTTGCGCCAGGCATGGCTTGGGCGCAATGCTTCCGCAGAATTTTCGCGCTGCTTCTTTTTTGCATCAGTCTCGTGGCGGGCGCGGGCGAACCGGAGCTGCCGAATTATTTTCCGCGTTCATGGAAGACGGAGAACGGTTTGCCGGACAACGCCGTGGCGGCGGTCGTGCAGACGCATGACGGCTATCTCTGGATCGGCACCTACGGCGGGTTGGTGCGGTTCGACGGCGTGCGCTTCACGGTTTTCAACAGCGCGAGCACACCGGGATTGCAGAGCGACCGGGTCACAAGTTTGTTTGAGGATGCGCAAGGAGCCTTGTGGATCGGCCATGAACGCGGCGATCTGACGCGTTATCGCGATGGGCAATTTGAGTCGCTCGCTGTCCACGAGACGGGCGTGCGACGGAAAATTTCCGCCATCGGTGCGGACCAGGACGGCGACATCTGGATGTTGAACGAGGAAGGAACCCTGGTGCGCGCCCGCGATGGCGCGACGTGCGCGTTGCCGAACAACGACGGCGTGGCGGAGTTGGCGCAGGATGGCCATGGTAAATTGTGGGTGACGAGCGGCGGCCAGCTTGCCGCGCTGGAGAATGGCCGGCTGACGATGCTGACCAACCCCAATAATTCCAATGGTATTGGCAACTATGTGCTGGGCATCTGCCCCAGCCGCGATGGCGGGTTGTGGATCGTGAGCGACGGGCAGGTGGCGAAATGGAATGGCCATGCCGTGTCGGAAAATCGCGGCACGAATCCCTGCAACGCCACCGTCGTGGCGATGCTGGAAACCAAGTCGGGCGCGCTGGCGATGGGCACGTCAAGCGACGGGCTGTATCTGCTTTTTTCCAACCGCACGGTGTTGCATTTCAACCACGCCAGCGGTTTTCCCAACGACTGGATCCGCTGTTTGAATGAAGACCGCGAAGGGACGTTGTGGGTGGGCGCCGGCAGCGTTGGCCTGATCGCGTTGCGTCCGGGAAAAATTGAAACGCTCGATGCGCCCGACCATTGGCAGGGACGCGTGGTTTTGTCTGCGTCAACTTCGCGGGACGGCGCAATCTGGGTCGGGAGCGAAGGCGCGGGGCTTTACCGTTTTCTCGACAACGAATGGAAACATTTTGGCGAAAGCGCCGGGTTTTCAAATTTATTTGTCTGGTGCGTCTCCGAAGATTCCCAAGGCCGGATGTGGGCCGGCACCTGGGGCGGCGGAATGTTCATGCAGCAAGGCGAACACTTCGTCGTGCCGCCCGGTCTGGAAAACGTCAACGTCCCGATGCCCGCGATCCTGCAAGCGCCCGACGGCGTGACGTGGATCGGCACGGCGAGCGGATTGATTCGTTACGAAAATGGCGCGGTGAAATGGTTCGGCGAAAAGGACGGTTTGAAAGTGCCGGACGTGCGGACCATCGTGCAAGACCGCGAAGGCACGGTGTGGTTCGGGATGCTCGGCGGCGGTCTGGGTCGTTTGAAAAATGGCCGGCTGGAGCAATTCCTCAAAAGCGACGGGCTTTCGAGCGATTATGTCCAATGCCTGCGCCTGGGCGCGGACGGCGCGTTGTGGATCGGCACTTATGGCAGCGGCCTTGCCCGGTTCAAAGACGGGCACTTCGCCAAAATCACCACGGCGGAGGGATTGCCGAATAATTTCATCTGCGGCATCGAGGAGGACAGTCACGGTAATTTCTGGATCAGTTCCCACAACGGCATTT
Organism: Limisphaerales bacterium; assembly: GCA_003455565.1. GTDB lineage: Bacteria > Verrucomicrobiota > Verrucomicrobiia > Limisphaerales > UBA11358 > UBA11358. The sequence continues at coordinate 430 of DMQW01000468.1, read as the reverse complement.
TCCGCGTTTCTCAAAAGGCGCTGGCCGATTGCGCCGACGGCAAGCTGGCTTCCGTCAATTGCCTCGCCTACGGCAAGGGCGATGGCCTGCCTTCGCTCGAATGTTCAGGCGGATTGCAGCCCGCCGCCTGCAAACTCGCGGACGGACGGATTTGTTTTCCCACGAGCAAAGGACTGGTCATCGTGAATCCCGATGACGCGAAGGTCAACCAGTTGCCGCCGCCCGTGGTCATTGAGGACATCGTTGCCGGCGGCCGCACGCTCGCGCAAAATCCGGACGGCCAGTCGCCGTTGAAAATTCCGCCGGGGCTGCAACGGTTTGAATTTCACTATACCGGCTTGAGTTTTGTCGCGCCGGAAAAAATGCAATTCCAATACCGGCTCGAAGGCTGGGAGAAAGACTGGGTGGACGCGGCCAACAACAAACGCGT
>DMQW01000239.1 GCA_003455565.1 Limisphaerales bacterium | reverse complement strand
CGAGCCGATGGACGCCGAGGACCCGCTGTTCATCCTCTACACCTCCGGCTCGACCGGCAAACCCAAAGGCGTCGTTCACAGCACGGCGGGGTATCTTTTGTGGACTGCGCTGACGCATAAATACGTTTTTGATATTCACGACGACGACGTTTTTTTCTGCACCGCCGACATCGGCTGGGTGACCGGCCACAGCTATGTCATTTACGGCCCGCTGTGCAACGGCGGAACGACGCTGATGTTTGAAGGCGTGCCGACATATCCCGACGCGGGACGTTTTTGGCGCATCGTCGAAAAATTCAAAGTCAATTCCTTCTACACCGCGCCGACCGCCATCCGCGCACTCATCCGGCTCGGCGATGAATGGCCGGCGAAATACGACATGAGTTCGTTGCGCGTGCTCGGCACGGTCGGCGAACCGATCAACCCCGAAGCGTGGATGTGGTATCACCGGCACATCGGCAAAAGCCGTTGCCCGATTGTTGATACCTGGTGGCAGACCGAGACTGGCGGACATTTGATTACTCCGCTTCCCGGCGTGAACACCTTGAAACCCGGCAGTGCGAGCCGCGCGTTTTTCGGCGTCGAGCCGGTTGTCCTCCGCGACGACGGCAGCGAGTGCGCGCCGAACGAAGGCGGAAAATTGTGCATCAAAACTCCGTGGCCCGGCATTATGCGCACGACGTGGGGCGACCACGACCGTTTCATCAACACATATTTTTGCACGTTCAAGGACATGTATTTCACCGGCGACGGCTGCCGTGTGGATGCCGACGGCGATTACTGGCTGCTCGGTCGCGTGGACGATGTGGTGAACGTCTCCGGTCATCGCATCGGCACGGCGGAAGTCGAGAGCGCGCTCGTGAGTCATCCGAAAGTTGCCGAAGCCGCCGTCGCGCCCATGCCGCACGAAATCAAAGGCCAGGCCCTTTACGCCTTCGTGACCTTGAAGGACGGCATTTTCGAAAGTGAAGAATTGAAAGCGGAACTCGCGGCGCACGTCCGCAAGGAAATCGGGGCGATTGCCGTGCCGGATAAAATTCAGTTCGCGCCCGGCCTGCCGAAGACGCGTTCGGGCAAAATCATGCGCCGCATTCTCCGCAAGATCGCCGAGAACCAGACCGGCCAGATCGGCGACGTTTCCACGCTGGCCGAACCAGCGGTCGTTGCCGCCTTGGTCAAGGGTAAGCAATAGTTTGTTTTGGCCCGAACTCCGAAACAGGAATGGGGAGCGCACGCGTCCCGCATGCGAGTTCGGGCGTCGCGCCCGAACTTTGGTCGCCCACTATTCCGGGAATTTCCGGCGCGAAATAGTTTGCGGGACGAGGTTTTCGGCGCGACGCCGAAAACCACACGCCGGAGGCGTGTGCTCCCCAGAACGGCCAGCTCCGCCAGAACTCGAACACCAAGCAGCTCATCTTCAAGCCCGCTGAACTCGTCAGCTTCATCTCCACGAACCTGACGTTGCTGCCTGGCGACGTGATTCTGACCGGCACCACCAGCGGCGTCGGCCCCATCCAAAGCGGCGACAAACTGGAAGTGCGGATAAAGGGACTCGCCCCGCTCAACAACTCGATGCGATGAGGGATAATATGAGACAGGTTAAAGCTGTTCTTTTCCGGGCTTTGATTCTGGCAAAAGTGAACTTGGTCTGGCGTAAATACAGGACTTTACTTTACGCACGCAAAACCGGCAGAGATGACGAGGGCGAGAAGGCGTCTGGCTGGACGAATGAATTTCAAGATCATGTGTGGTTCCTAGACTGACGACGGGCGGCGCAAGTTACAGCGATTGGCCGGATTGGGCGCGCAAAAAAGCCGCCGCACCAGAACGGTGCGGCGGCTTGATGCAAACCTGGGTTTTACGGAGCAGGATAAATCAAGCGGTAGAACACGTTGACCCGGCTCGGATCAATGATGATGATCGCGTTCGTGTTCGCCGCCGAACCGGCCACGGGGAACCACGAACTGGTCGCTGTCAGACCCACCGAATTGGTCTCCAATGTCCACCCGCGATGATCCTCCGGCCAGGAGAGCGTCAGCGTGTTGCCGCTCACCTTGGCGGAGATGTTTGTCGGATTCATGCTGACCGTGGAGAGGACGGACAGGATGCCGTTTGCCAAATTCGTGGTCACCCAGACTATACCGGGGATCACCGGCAGGTTCGTCGCGGCAAAGTTGCCGCTGATGCCGCCGGCGGCGCTGAACAACTGGAAGGTGTCGCCATTCTGAAGCGTGCCGCCCAGGACACTCACGTTCAGCGTGCCGCCGTATGCCAGCGCGCCGCCGGCGGACAACACGTCGTTGGTCGCGCCGGAGGTGCGGTTCAGCTTCATAGTGGTCGCGCCGCCCAGGGTGACGTTGCCGGAAACCATGAGCGTGCCGGTGGCGCTGGTGCTGCCGGGATTGAGGTTCGCGCCGGAATTGACGGTCACGTCGCCGGTGACGGCACCGCCGCCTTGCAGGGTCTGGCCGCCGGGCAGGGTCAGTGGCGTGACGGCGCTGACATCCAAGGTGGCGCCCGCCGCCACGGTGATGACCGGCGAAGTGGCGATTGCGCCGCCGCCGCTCAAGGTGAGCGTGCCGGCAGCCACGGTGGTGGAGCCGGTGTAATCGTTGGCAGCGGTCAGGATGGTGGTTCCCGGCCCGTTTTTGAGCAGGTTGCCGGGGCCGGTGAGCGTGCTGTTCAAGGTCACGGTGTTGCCGGAATCGTTCGTGACAATGCCGGTGCCGGGTCCGGTCTGGGCGGCATTGTTGGTGAGGATGATGGTTCCGGAAACCGCCGTGGCGGTGCTTTCCGTCCAGAAGTAGCCGCCGTCGTCGAGGACGATGACCTTGGTCAATCCTGCGGTCAGGCCATAAACCTCAAGGTAGGCGTTGCTGGAAACGGTGATGACGCCATTGGGGTCGCCAAACTGCGTGCTGGAGGTCTGGATGGCAAATACGCCCTGTTGGACGTTGACGTTGGCCAGATTGGCGTCGTTGCAAACGCAGGCGACAAGCGCGACCTGGTTGCTGCCGGTTTTCGTGATTGTCACCGGGCTGCCCAAGGTTTGCAGCGTGGCACCGCTGCCGCGGATGTCCCAGCGGCCCGCACCTGAATTGGTCAGCGTCGAACCGCCGCCGAAAGTTGTGTCGCCCGCCAGCGTCACGTTTTTCAAGGCGCTGGTCTGCTGCGCGCCGCTGTTGACAATCGCGCCGAGGCCGCCAACGCCGGAGCCGGAGACGGTCACCAGCCGGCTGCCGAGGTTCTGGCTGTTCACGTCCAGCGTCGCGCCGTCGTGGATCACGGTCTGCACCGAGGTGGCGCCGAGGGCCGAGCCGTTGCCGGTTCTCAACGTGCCGGCATAGACATCCACCGTGCCGGTGTAGGAGTTGGCGTTGCTGATGGTGAGCGTGCCGGTGCCGTCCTTCACGAGGCTGGCGGTCCCGCCGATCGAGCCGGGGCCGCTGATGGTGTAGCTGGCGGACGAATTGTTCGTGATGAGGGACGGATACATGGTGGTGCCGGCGGGAATGACGATGTTGGTCACGACGTTCGGCACGGAATCGTCAAACAGCACGGTGTCGCCGGAATAAAAATTGTCGGCGAGCGACGTGCCGGAGTTCAACCAGTTTTGCGTGGTGTTGTCCCATGAGGCGCTGGCGGTGGATTTCCATTTCAAATCCGCGCCGGTCGTGCCGGTGATGGCGACGTTGACCTGGTTGGCCACGCTGGTGGTGTCCACAGACGCAGCGTAATGCGTGCCACCGACCACGGGATTAAAGCTGCCAGCAAGCGTGCCGGAATACGTCATCACGCCGTAGGTCATGCCGTTCGCCGGCATGCCGCGGATGGCGACGGTAATGGTGTTGTTGTTGGCGGTCAGATTGCCGGCGACCTGCAACAGGTCGTTGATGCCGTTGCCGACGGTCGAGTCGCTGCTGCTCAAATCAAAGGCCGGAGCCGCGCCGGCATACAACGTCGCGTCGCCGGTGGTGAGGGTGCCGAGGCCGTTCACGTCGCCGGGACTGAGGTTGCCGGCGGCAAGGAGCGGGCCGAGGTTGGTGCCGAGGCCGCCAATCGTCGTGCCGGCCGCGTTGGAGACGGAGCCGCCGCCGCCGATGAAACCATCCACCATCAAACTGCCGGCATTCACCACTGTCGCGCCGGAATAGCTGTTGGACGCCACCAGCGAGACGACGCCCGCGCCATTTTGCGTGAGGTTGCCCGTGCCGGAAATCGCGCCGAAGACCGTCGCGTTGTTGCTCAAATCCAGGACAAGATTGGCGTTGTCCGTGATGGCCTGCCCATTGGCGGGCAGGTTGCCGCCCGTGCCGCCGTTGCCGAACTGCACGGTGCCGGCGTTGATGGTGATGCCGCCGCTGAAGGTGTTCGTCCCCGTGTTGGCGAAGACCAGCGTGCCGCTGCCGTCTTTGGTCAGGCCGGAACTGTTGATGATGGCACCGGGACCGCTGAAGTTATACGCCTTGGTGAAATTGGAAACCGTCACGCTGGCCGGAATCATCCCAGCCGTGAGATCCACGTCGGTCGCACCAGTCGCGGTGTCATCAAATTGAACGATATCGCCATTCTGAAACACATGGCCGCTGCCAAGCAACAACCAGTTGGCCGTGGTAAAATCCCAGTTGCTGCTGGTCGAACCCGTCCACACATCCGCGCCCAGCGGCACGAAGCCGTTGGTCACGACGAGGTCAACGGAGGTCACGTTGTTGGAAAGGTAGCCTTGATACGGCGGCGAACCGGCGGGCAGGGAGCCGAGGACAAAGTTATATCCGCCGCCGCCCATGGAGCCGGAGTATTGGATGATTGGGAACTGCGCGGGATAGCTGACGATGACCGGCAGCGAGGCGATGTTGATGGTGTTGGCCGTGCCGTTCGCGTTCAACGTCGTCGCCACGATTTCCGGCGTGGCGCCGCTGACGTTGACATCCAGCGTGGCGTCGGCGGTCGTGAACGTGGTGATGGGCGTGGAAACCGTTCCGGCGGTGTTGCTGATGACCAGCGTGCCGCCGGCGGAAAGATTGATGGTGCTGGGGCCGGTATGGTTCGCATCTGCGGCAATGGTGTTTGCCAGCACGGTTCCGCCGTTGATGTTGAGCGTGCTGGCAGAGAGGGGCGCGCCCGTGCCGCCGGTGGCGGAACTCAAATTGAGCGTGGTGTTCACAACCAGCGTGCCGGCGGTTCCCGTCGTGGTGTTGGTGTTGACGTTCACCGTGCCCGTGCCGGCCTTGCCGGTGTTGGACGTCTGTAGAGCAACTTGCAGCGTGTTCGCGTTGATCGTCCCGCCGTCAAAGGTCAGCGCGCCGACGCTGGTGCCCGAACCGCTGGTGCTGCTGGAGGCGCGGCCAATGGTCATCGTCGCCACCAGAATGTCCACGACGCCGCCGGTGAAATTGCAGTTGCCGTTGCAGCTCGTCGTGCCGCTGTTGCTCTCGCCGTCGCCAATCGCCCAAGTCGTGATGCGGCTGCTGATGCCGTTCGTGCCACGGAAAAACGCCACGGGATTGTTGAACACGGAATTGAAATCAATCCGGCAGCCCGATTCCTTCTGCCGGCCAACCGAAAGGCTGTCCGCAAAAATTACATTGGTCTGTCCCAGTGCAAGCCGGGTGGTGCCGCCGCCGTTGTTGCTGTTGCTCAAGCCGAGGGAAATGGACGGCGACGAACCCGTGGCCGTGATGCTGTTTGTTTTGGCCAGAAGCAAGACCCCCGTTGACCGGTTTGCGCCGGTTGCATAATCTCCCACTTGCACACGGCTGATGGTGGCGATGAAATTATCCAACCCGCTCATGTCCAGCGTGGCCTGCCCGCTGCCCGCCGACGACGGGCCACCCTGCCGAACCATCAGGTTGGCCGCCGTGTTCGTCATCACCAGCGTCCCGCCCGCGCCCGTGATGTTCGCCACGGGGCCGATGATCGCAAGGCCCGTCTCCGTGCCAGACACCAAGTTGCCGCCGTTGGTCAGCGTCACGCCGCTGGCGATGAGCGTGGTGTGCGTGCCGTTGGTCTGCCCGTAGCGCACCGACGCCACCGATGCCGGCACGTCCACAACATTGTTGACCGTGCCCGCCGGGGTGACGTTGCCCTGATCGTTGAACAGCACGTTGGTCGCCGGTCCGGGCACGCCGTTGGGCAGCCAGTTGCCGGCGGTGGACCAGTTGGTGTTGGCGGCAGTGTCAACCATGGCGTTCCACACGGATTGCGCGCCGGCTGGCTGGCTCAATGAAATGACTGCGGCGACCAGCGCCGGCAGCAGGGAATTCAGGACTAATTTTTTCATGGTTTTTGGGGAGGGATTGGATTTCTTGATGTTCTCGACGACAAAACCACCACGACTTAGTGGAAAAACGACAGGAGAATCCGTGTTTGGGCGTTTCATGGTTGTTATGAGAATGGTTAACACTAGCACCGGATCGGCAAAATTCCATAGAACGTTTGTTCTAAAAGCGCTCCACCCGCCCCGTCGCCGGCAGTTTTCCGTCAGGGAACCTGCAAAATATAAAACTGCTGCGGGTCGCCGAACGAAATGCCGTTGGTGAAATTAAAACCGCCGCCGGCATCAAACTGGTTGTAAAGGGAAAACGGGTGTTTTTTGAGGTTTTTGGCCGTTTTGGGCGAAAAACCGGGGCGTCGGAACGGTCGGGACGCGCGTCCCGATGGTTCGGACGCGCTGCCGGACGGTCGGAACGCACGTCCGAATGACCGGGACACACCGCCGGACGGTTGGGAATGCACGGCCGGATCGTCCAGACACACGTCTGGCTGGACGGGACGCGCGGCGGATTGACCGGAACGCACGGCTCGGCGGTTCGGACACACCGCCGGATGGATGGAACGCACGTCCGGGCGTCGCGAGCGTCGGGAAGAATGAACTTGAAAAACGGGAAATTTTCCAGCCGCGCCACTCGCTGCTAAAACCGGCTCGCCGTGACGGGCGAGCTGAAGACGGCAGGTGACCGGGGCCAGAGGGTTGGATGGTGGTTTGGCTAAAGTCATAAATTTCCGAGTGGGACAAGGCGATTTAATTGTTTCACCCGAAAGTTGTCAACAAATAAGATTTTATTCTTCAAGGAACGCGCGTCGCCGTAAAACCGGAGCGCCGGAGTCGCCGCCGGTGTTGCGCGCGGGACGGGCGTGTGTTTTTCCACATGGCTGGCTGGCGGCATTTTGAAAGTTGTTTCCGGCGGCGTCAAACCCGCGCCGCGCATCACGAGCGTCAGCCTGTCGGGAATAACCCTGAACCTCACGGCGACCAACGGTGCCGCGAGCGGCCAGTATGTTTTGCTCGGCACCACCAACGTGGCCAAGCCGTTAAGCCAGTGGACACCGATACTGACCAACAACTTCGATGGCGGCGGCAACCTGAATCTGTCCACCAACATCATCAACCCGTCAGTGCCGCAACAGTTCTACATCCTCTCGCAATAAACCATGCGGCTCCGGTTCTGGCCGGAATACAGACTTTTGTGTCCCGGCCAGTTCAGATCATTGAAGCAATGGTCAAAAGGGACGCGGTCAGGAAATCAGGCTTGCTCAACCGCGCAGAAACTTACCCTTGGATGAAGTAGCTTAAATTCTCCAGTTCGATGGCGAGGTTGACGTTGTTGACCATCACGTCTTCCGGCACGGTCAGCACGATCGGCGCAAAATTCAGGATGCCCATAATGCCGGATTCCACGAGCGAATTGGCCACGGTCTGGGCGACGGCGGCGGGCACGGAGAGGATGGCCATCTTCACATTGTGTTCGCGGATGAATTCCGGCAGTTGCTCCATGCCGATGACGGGCTGCTTGATTTTCTTGTCGCGTTGGCGGCGCGGTTCGGCATCGAACGCGGCGATGATTTCAAATCCTTCCTTTTCAAATCCGCGATAGGAGAGCAGGGCGAGACCGAGATTACCGACGCCGACGAGGATGACGGGCTGCAGACTGGACGTGCCGAGTTCTTCGGCAATTTTCTTGGAAAGTTCCGTGACATCATAACCGAGTCCGCGCGTGCCGAAGGTGCCGAAATACGCGAGATCCTTGCGGAGCTGCGTGGGTTTGACGCCGGCGGCCTTGGCCAGCGCCTCGCTGGAAACCGTGCCGATGCCGTTCTCCTTCAGCCGCGCAAGGCAGCGCAGATAAATCGAGAGCCGATAAATGGTTTTACGCGGAATGACGAGCCGTCCGGTTTTCTTCACCCGGCGAAATTACGTTAGCCGTCCGCGCGCAGCAAGCGTTCGTGAAAAATTTCACAAGAAATTTTGCCGGGATTACGCCGGCATGCCGCCCATCAGCGGAAACTACCGTGACACGCTGGAGCGCAGGATGACGGTGGATGTAAAAATCATGCCGTTGATTTGAAATAAAATAAAAAGGCCAACATCTTTCCGACACAGATTAACACGAATCCAATTTTTCAAAGCCCGTTAGGGCTGGCATCTTTGTAGAAACCAGAATCAATAAATTTTCAAGCTCCGTCAGGAGCGACATCTGCGGGTGGACGGACGGAATATGCCGCTCCTGACGGAGCTTGGAATTTTTCTGCGGAACGGTTTCTACAAAGATGGCGCACCGACGACGCGGAAAATAAAATAGCCGCTGCGGTTGCCCGTTGCGGCTGGACGATCTCGCGGTGGCCTTCAATCGCGGGTTCAAACCGCATGAGGTCGCGGAAATCCGGCGGATGATCTCGGAACGCCGTGCGGAAATTGTCGAACGCTGGCTTGAACACGGACGCAATGAGAACTAGGATCTGTTAAAATCCGCCATCAACAATAAACTCGCAAAATGCCGGGTATTTTTTTCGACTCTTGTGTTTTCGCCTAAGAAAACTGAATATGCCGACTGAAAGTTAAAATCAACACTATTGTCTAAATATGTCGGCGGGAGTTCAAAAGGA
>DMQW01000253.1 GCA_003455565.1 Limisphaerales bacterium | reverse complement strand
TATAAGAGACAGGCTCATGCGCTACCGCATCGAGATTCTGGACCGGCACGGCATCAAACTGTCCGACATCCAGCACGTCATTGGCACGCTCAAGCCGCTGCCCGGCGGAAAAGAATTTCTCGATGAACTCCGCTCGCTTGTCCAGGTCATCATCCTCTCGGACACGTTTGAACAGTTCGCGCAGCCGTTGCTGCGGCAGTTGAACTGGCCGACGCTGTTCTGCCACCGGCTGCTCGTGGCGAACGACCGCATCACCGGCTACGAACTGCGCCAGCCGGGCCAGAAACAAAAATCCGTCGCCGCGCTGAAGTCCTTGAATTATCACGTTATTTCCGCCGGCGATTCCTACAACGACACCGCCATGCTGGGCGAGGCGAACGTGGGTTTTCTCATCCACGCCCCGGAAAAAGTGAAGGCGGAATTCCCGCAGTTCCCTGCCGTCGAGTCCCACGCGGAATTGCTGAAACTTATCAAAGCGGCACTGGGTTGATGAAACTTTAGCCGCCGCCCGCCCCGGCCTGCGTGGCCGGTGGAATAATTGTTCTTTCCAAATTTCGACGTGATGTTAGTTTTCGCACATGAAATCACCCGCTCCATTCTCCGTGACCGCCTTAAACCGGCGCAACTTTTTGAAAACGGCCTCGCTGGCCACCGGCGCCATCACGTTCGGCGTGCCGCTGCTTTTGCGCGGCCAGAACCTGAACAGCAAGTTGAACATTGCAGTCATCGGCGCTGGCGGCAAAGGCGCCAGCGACACGGATTGCTGCAACACGGAAAACATCGTCGCGCTATGCGACGTGGATTCGGAGCATTGCGCCGGCCAGTTGAAAAAATATCCGAATGCGAAATATTACAGCGATTACCGCAAAATGCTTGATGAGATGGGCAAAAGCATTGACGCGGTGGATGTGGCCACGCCGGATCATATGCACGCCATTGCCGCGTCGGCGGCAATGCAACTGGGCAAGCATGTTTATTGTCAAAAGCCGCTGACGCAGACGGTTTATGAAGCGCGCTATCTGCGTGACCTCGCGCGCGAGAAAAAACTCGTCACGCAAATGGGCAACCAAGGCAGTGCGGAAGACGGATTGCGCCGCGGGGTCGAGTGCATTCAGGATGGACTCATCGGCCAGGTGCATCAGGTTCATGTCTGGACGAACCGTCCGATCTGGCCGCAGGGAATGGGCCGGCCGGAAGGCGAAGATCCGGTTCCAGGTTCATTGGATTGGGATCTTTGGCTCGGACCAGCGCCGGTGCGGCCATATAAAAAAGGGGTCTATAATCCGTTCAACTGGCGCGGCTGGCTGGATTTTGGCACCGGTGCGCTCGGTGACATGGCGTGTCACACGGTCAACCTGCCGTTCCGCGCCTTGCAATTGGGCTACCCGACGGAAATTGAAGCGGAAGCGTTTGGAACGATGAACAAGGAAACTTATCCGATTGGCTCAAAGATTCGTTTTGAATTTCCCGCCCGCAAAATCATTGTTCCCGCTGCCCACCCGACTATTTTTCACCGCCATTCAACGATCAAACAGGATCCGATTTCATTTTGGTGGTATGATGGTGGCCAGGCGTTACCGAACAACCCGTCCAAACACGACGGCAGCAACAAACCACCGCGCGAGATCACCAGCGACATCGAGGCGTTTCAAGGCGAGGTTCCCGGCAGCGGTTGCCTGCTGATTGGCAGCAAGGGCACGATTTTTTCGCCGGACGATTACGGAACGCAATTTTATGTGAAACTGACGGACGACAAAAAATTCACCCATTACTCGAAGCATCCTGCCGTGGCGCAATATCCGCAACGCATTCCGCGCAACCCATTCAAGGGTGGTGATCGGGCGCATCACCAGGAATGGATCGCGGCCATCAAACAAAATAAACCTGAACTTTGCTACTCACGTTTTGAAGTCGGTGCGCAGCTTGTGGAAATCATGCTGCTCGGCTGCGTCGCGTTGCGCGCCGGCAAAAAACTCGAATGGGACGGTCCGGCGATGCGCGTCACCAACGCGCCCGAAGCCGCGCGTTTCATCAAGCGGGAGAACCGCTCCGGCTGGAACCTGGCCTGAAATCAATTTCTTCTCAAAGCGCAGAGAAAAAGAATCTGTTTCAGCCGCAGGTCAATTGACACGGCCAGTGGAGCCATGGACTTCCGGTTTGGAGCGATGCCTGGTCGGTTCCGGGAAATCCACTTGCCGGTTCAAGCGAGGCACTTGCCAGTCCGAGAAATCCGTTCGCCGGTTCAAGAAACGCGGTTGCCAATTTGAGAAACGCTGTCGCCGGTTCAAGAAATTGACCTGCCGGTTCAAGCAATCGGGTTGCCGGAGCGAGAAACGACCCTGCCATTCCAAGAAATAGACAGTCCGGCTTAAGCAATGGCATCGGCGGATTGAGAAATCGCCTCGCCGCCGCAAGAAATGCTTGAAAAACAGGATTTATAGCGCTTCAATGATACTTAACTGTTTTCGGTGGATAATAACGGGTGCGGTTAGTCGCGGGGTAAATCGTGGACAGCACCGGCGACCACAGCACCGGCGGCACCCCGCCCATACCGCCCGCGCCACCAACGAAAGCGTGAAATGATTTTGCCGCAATGTGGTCGGACGGAGAGGACATCGTGGGTGCAGTGCTGCGGCAAAGGTATGGGATCGCACGGCATCCGCATAATGGAAAAACGCCGCGGGCGACGGTGGTAATGTCCTCATCGCCCCCTAGGGAAACGCTGATTTAATC
>DMQW01000446.1:12918-15598 GCA_003455565.1 Limisphaerales bacterium | reverse complement strand
GTAACCAAGTCATCAATCAAAACTCCGATATAAGCCTGGTCGCGCCGAAGGACAATCGGTTGGAGATTTTGAACTTTTCTAGCTGCATTGATGCCCGCCATGAGACCTTGCGCTCCAGCTTCTTCGTAACCGGATGTGCCGTTAATCTGGCCGGCCAGAAATAAGTTTTGGCAGACTTTGGTCTCAAGTGATGAATGAATCTGGGTTGGAAAGGCAAAATCATATTCAACCGCATAAGCTGGCCGCATGATTTCTGCATTCTCGCAACCAATGATGGATCGAATCATTTCAATCTGAACCTCAAACGGCAGACAGGTTGAAAAGCCATTAACATAAAACTCATCCGTCTCGATTCCTTCCGGTTCAAGAAAAATCTGATGTCGTTCTTTTTCGGCAAACCTGACAATTTTATCTTCAATCGAAGGACAATAGCGCGGGCCAACTCCCTCAATCACACCTGAATACATGGGGGATTTGTGAAGATTAGCGCGGATGATTTCAGCCGTCTTTTCAGTGGTGTAAGTAATGAAGCAAGGCAACTGGCCGTTAATCCGATCAAGAATTGACCCCGTCGGATACTTGCCTCCTGAAAGACTCTGACGTTGAGCCTTAAGTCGAGAATGTTCCATGTGGAACAAATCATCTTTCCAGAACGTAAAGTAAGGAACCGGATCTTCGCCGTGCTGGGCTTCCGTCTTGGAAAAATCAATTGACCGACGCAAAATCCGAGGCGGTGTTCCGGTCTTTAACCGGCCAAGCTCAAGTCCAAGTTCCTGAAGCGAACCTGAAAGACTCATCGCCGCCGCGTCGCCAGCGCGTCCACCAGACTGTTGATTAGAACCAATGTGCATCAGACCGCGCAGAAAAGTTCCCGTGGTGATAACGACGGTTTTTCCGAAATACTGAACTTCCAAGGTGGTTTCTACGCCAATGGCGGCTCCGTCCTTGCGTAAAATTTTGGACGATTGACCTTGCTTAACATCCAGATTGGGTTCCGATTCACAAACCCATTTTAAGCGAAATTGATAAGCCTTCTTGTCGCATTGTGCGCGCGGTGCCCAAACTGCCGGACCTTTTTTGGTGTTCAGCATCCGAAACTGAAGTCCCGCCATGTCTGTGGCTTTACCCATCTCGCCACCGAGCGCATCAATTTCCCGCGCCAAGTGACCTTTTGCCAACCCGCCAATCGCCGGATTGCAAGACATCTGGCCAATGGAATCCGCATTGATAGTCAGCAGCAGAGTCTGGCAGCCCATTCTAGCGGCAGCCAAAGCCGCCTCGATGCCGGCATGACCAGCCCCGACGACAATCACATCATACTGCTTGGGGTAGGCAAACATGAAACTTAAACCATTCCAAACTTTGCGCTGAATGGAGAATTGCCGGAAACTTTTTTCACCTTGCGATCGGAGTTGGCTGCCAGGTGTTCACAGATTTTGAAGACTGATTCCATCTCGTTTTCGGCTTTGATTCCTTTGGCAATTTCAACCACAGAAAATTGAACTCTAGGTTGTCGGCTGAACCAATCCAAAATTGCTCTCTGCATATCAATAATATTACCAGCAGCCTTTTTACCAGCTTCGACACCCGGCTGGTGATAAGCATTGATGTTAACCAATGAAGCATAAAATCCAACCGCTCTTTCAAACAATGCAATGAGTGCGCCAATGCTAAATGGCGAAACTTCGTTGACGGTTATCGTCAATGATTCTCGATTATTTTCTGCCAACGCCTGCCGAGTTCCCAAGTAAAAACCGTGAAGAAAATCACCGGCGGTGACATTGGGTTCCACCGACAGACTTTTGCCTTTTTCATCCTTAAGAACTTCGATAAAGATGGCAAAAAAATCATTCAAACCATCTCTAAGCTGTTGAATATAAGAATGTTGATCAGTAGAGCCTTTGTTTCCAAAAACTGTAATACCTTGATTAACAACAATTTTGCTTAAATCTAGTTCCTTGCCCAACGATTCCATTACTAATTGCTGGAGGTATTTTGAAAACAGCTCTAAACGGTCTTTATAGGGCAAAACAACCATGTTTTTTGTTCCTTTACCGTTACCTGACTCAAAATAAGCCAGTGCCAGCAGTGCTGAAAAATTGTTTTTGGAAGATTTATTCCGGGTAGCCGCATCGCTTGCTTTGGCTCCAGCCAAAATTCCGTCAATGTCAATCCCTTGAAGTGCTGCCGGCAGCAGTCCGACTGCCGAAAGTTCGCTGGTTCGGCCACCAACCCAATCCCACATTGGAAACCGTTCCAGCCATTGATTGGCAATGGAAAATTTCTCCAATTCACTGCCCGACATCGTTACCGCAGCCGCATAATTGCCAAATTTAAGCCCTTTTTTCTCGTAATCGGCCTGCGCAATCAACATTCCGTTCCGCGTTTCTTTGGTGCCGCCGGATTTTGAAATCACAATGCACAGCGTCCGGTTCAACTCTGTCCCAATTGTCGCGAGCACGCGATCCATGCCGTCTGGGTCGGTGTTATCAAAAAAGAACGGCTTCATTTTGTCCATGCGCGGATCACCCAGCGCATTGGCGACAAACTGCGGACCAAGCGCGGAACCGCCAATGCCAATGAGCAGAAAGTTTTTGAACGCACCGCCCGCGCCGTGAATGGCTCCGGCATGAATTTTGGCGGTGAAATCCTTGATTTTCACGAGCGCGTCTTCGATTTC
>DMQW01000446.1:877-12695 GCA_003455565.1 Limisphaerales bacterium | reverse complement strand
CCGACCATGCGGTTCTCGTCTGGATTGGCAATGGCCCCGCGTTCCAAAGCGTCCATGTCGGTGAACGCCTTTTGGATTTTCGGTTCCATGGCCGCAAAAAACGCGTCGTCCACATTCATCCGGCTCAAGTCAATCGCCAGACCCAGTTCAGGAAACCCGGTGTAATACTTTTGAAACCGTTCCCACCATTGCAATTTTGTGAGGTTCATAAAAATCGTCAGGTTGCATTGAATAATTTTAGCTGGAGCGCGGCAAGACAAATTGCGCCGGCAAATCCGATTAGACCCGAAGAAGATCAACCCGAAGAAAATTATTTTACCGGCAGTAAAATCTGGATGGCCGTGCCATGACCGACCCGCGAACGGATGCGGATTTGTCCATGATGCGTCTCAATGATGCGTCCGACAATGGCCAGACCGAGGCCGCTGCCCTTGGCTTTGGTCGTCGCCAGAATTGTTTTGAATGCCCGCTGCTGCTGCTCCGCAGTCATGCCGCCGCCAGTATCCTTGAACTCCACCATCACTTGTTCGGACTTGTCGCGGGCGCGAACCGCGCGCGACCGGATGGACAACGTGCCGCCGTCGGCCATCGCCTCCGCCGCGTTCAACATCAAATTCAGAAACGCCTGTTCCAGTTGTGGCGCATCGCCCGATACCAGCGGCAGATCCGTTTGCAAATCGCGCACCAGCTTGATGCCTTGGTTCGACAATTTGTGGCGCACGAGCAAACCCAGTTCGTCCACCAGATCATTCAAATTCACCGGCGCAAGTTTTGGTTCCGTCGTTCGCGCGAAATCCAGGATCTGCTCCACGATTTTGTTCAGGTGCTCGATTTTGGATTCGATGATCTGCGCATCTTTGGCGCGTGGATCCTTTGCCTCGAACTTCAGATTCAATGAATGATACAACAATTTCATCACCGTGAGCGGATTGCGAATTTCGTGGGCGACCTCCGCTGCGAGCAGTCCCAGCGCGGATAATTTTTCGTTCTGCCGCAATTGTTCCTCCACGTCCACGATGCGTTCGTAGAGCCGTGCCTTTTCAATCGCAATGGCCGACAACTCCGCCAGCGCGCTCAAAATTCGGATTTCCTCGTTGGAAAAATTGTAAGGCCGCGCCGTGTAGACGCTCAACGCGCCAATCGTCTGCCCGGCGAAAACCAGCGGCACGCTCAACA
The DNA here is from genome assembly GCA_003455565.1 of Limisphaerales bacterium. GTDB lineage: Bacteria > Verrucomicrobiota > Verrucomicrobiia > Limisphaerales > UBA11358 > UBA11358. The sequence continues at coordinate 11,519 of DMQW01000446.1, read as the reverse complement.
GCGAAACCAGGTTTTCACGCCGCGCCAGTTCAACATTTTGATAGCGCGAATCCGCCTGCACATTCGCGACCTGCAATGCTTTTTTGCGCCGCACGACCACGCCGAGCAAACTTTCCCCGACGCCGAGGCGGGGCTTGTTGATGTAGGCGTCGTCGGCACCATGGCTCGCGCGCAAATCCAGCCACTCGCGGGTTTCGTCCAGCAGCATCAGCGAACACATCCGCGCCCGCATCAATTCGCAGCCTTCGCGCGTGATGGCGCGCAACGCCTCGTCCAGATTCAAAGTTGAATTGATCGTCCGACTCACGCTGGAAAGCAACTCGATCAACCTCACTTTCAAACGCAGTTGTTCGTAAAGCCAGGTGTTATGGATCACCTTCGCGGCCTGCAAGCCAAGCTCCTGCAATAGTTCCTGGTCGTCCGCCGAAAACGCATCCACGCGGTCGGAGTCCACGTTGATGACGCCGCGCACTTCGCCCTGGACTTCCAGCGGCACGGCGAGTTCGGAGCGCACATCGCGGCGCACGCTGACGTAGCGTTTGTCCTGCGTCACGTCGCCGACGCGCGCGGGTTTGCCGTGGCGCGCCACCCAGCCGGTGATGCCTTCGCCGACGCGCAGTTTTAATTTGCGCGCGACGGACGAGAGATTTTGCGCGGCGTGGATTTCAAGAAAACTGGTCGTGGGATTGATCAGCACCAGCGAACCGCTCGACGCGTGCATCACGCGCACGGCCTCGCTGACGATAAGCTGGAGCGCCTCCTGCGAATCGAGCGTGGAGTGGATGATATTGCTCACCTGATAGAGCAAACTCATCCGCTCCGGCGTCAATTTTGGTTTGGGCAGTTCCTCGCTCACGGAAAAAATTTCATCTGATCCGCGCCGTCAAAATGATGCCGATGAGGGCGAAAATTATATTCGGCAACCACGCCGCGAGCCAGCCCGGCAAAGTTCCGCCGGAGCCGAGCGCCAGGCCGACCATTTGCAAAACAAAAAAAGCGAAGCCAATAAAAATGCTGCCCGCCACGCCAAAAAACAGATTCCGGCGGCCCGGTGCAGCGCCGAACGGAATCGCAATCAGCACCACCACCAGGCACGTCCACGGCGCGGCGAGCCGTCCGTAGTATTTTGTGAAGAAATAATGTCCGTCATCGCCGGACATGTCCGGGTTGTTCCGCAAATACTCCCGCAGTTCCGTCAACGGAATGTCCGCGCCGCGTGAACCGCGCAAGGTATGCGCGTCGCTGAATTTGATTTCGCTCAAAATCTGTTTCGGCGTCTCGTCAAACTCCGGCATGGCCATCAGGTTCGTGGAATAAACCGGGCGCAGCGGACTGTGCGGCCCGGCTTGCGCAAACAGTTGCACATCAAAAAAAGTCCAGACGCCATTGGTGCGAACGGCGCGCGATGCCTTCAGCGTCTTCCACGAGCCGTCGGGCAAAGTCCAGTTCACGTTTGGGTTGGACATCGTGGCCGTCGCCGAATCGTATTCACCTAAATGCCAGTGGCGATGGGTGCGAGCGATGTAGAAATCCTTATTAGTTAATCGCGTTTTAACCTTGTTATCATTGGCGTTTTTGACGTAGCGGGACAAAATTTGTTCCGACCAGTCCGCACATTTAGGAACGGCGACTTCATTCAGCAAAAAATAAATTCCACTCGCAGTCAGACCGACAACAAAATACGGCGCGCTCAACCGCCACAAGCTCACGCCGGCGGAGCGGAGCGCGGTGATTTCGTTGTGGCGCGCGTGGTGCGTGAGCGCGTAGAGCATGGCCAGCAGCAGCGTGATGGGCAGCACCATGACAAAAAATCCCGGCAGCATGGCGGCGGCATATTCCACCGTGTCGAGCAGGCGCAGTTTGCTTTCCTGAATGGTCTCCATCTCGGTGAAGAAAAAAAACGAAATCCAGAACACAAGGAAACCGCCGAGGCAAAATGCCAGCGGCGTGAGGAGTTCGCGAAAAAGGTATCGGTCGTGCAACCGCATGGCGCCAGATTAAACGTCGCGCGGCGATTCTGCCAACCCCAATTGATGCGGGGAAAAATCTTGCTTTCAAACGCGGTTAATCTATTTTCCAACGTCCTCGCTGGGTTGGTAGCTCAGTTGGTAGAGCATTGCCCTTTTAAGGCATTGGTCCGGGGTTCGAGTCCCCGCCAACCCACCAGCCTTCGCTTGAACGCAGTGAAAGCGAAGGCTGCCGCGCCGAAGCACAGCGTAGGCGGGGGGACAATCAACCGCGCATAAGCTACGGCCCGGCAAGTAAGTTTCTTTCAGCCACCGCAGAAAAGTTTTTCCATTTTATTTTTTCCCAAGCTGCGTTAGATTCGTTTCATCAAGACTGGGACGCACATCAAATTCTGGGGTGTTCGCGGCTCGATCCCCACGCCGGGACCGGGCACCGTGCGTTACGGCGGCAACACCACCTGCGTGGAAATCCGCTCCGGCGACGAAATTATTCTCCTCGACGGCGGCACCGGCCTCCGCGAACTCGGCCTCGCGCTGATGGCGGAATTCAAAAAGAAACCGCTCAACCTCACCCTCCTCATCTCGCACACGCACTGGGACCACATCCAGGGCCTGCCGTTTTTTGCGCCCATTTATGATTCCCGCTGCCGCCTGCGGATTCTTGGCTGCGAAGGCGCGCGCAACAGCCTCGTCACCGCGCTCACCGGCCAGATGGAAAGCACCTACTTTCCCGTCCCGTTTTCCAAACTGCCCAGCAACATTGAAATCGAGGAACTGCGCGACTTCAATTTTGCCATCGGCCCCGTGCTCGTGCGGGCCATGCGCGCGAATCATCCCGGCGTCACCGTCGGCTACCGGCTGCTGACGCCCGACGGCTTGATTTGTTTTTTCCCGGACACCGAACCGCGCCCCAGCGGCGACGACCGCGACATGATTGAATTCATCCGCGACGCCGACGTGCTGATCCTTGATTCCCAATACGACCGCGCCGAATACGTCCAGCACACCGGCTGGGGCCACGGCTGCGTGGACGATTCCGTGGCGCTCGCGCTCAAGGCGGGCGTGAAAAAACTCGTGCTTTTCCACCACGACCCCTACCACGACGACAAAAAAATCGATGTCTTCCTCAAACACGCCCGCGCACTGGTGAAGAAACAGAAGGGCAAATTGAAAGTCGAAGCCGCGCGCGAGAGGATGACCATTCAACTCGGCGGAAAAAGTTCGCGGTGAAATTTTTTATACAAAAAGAGCAGCAACGGTGTCTATTTATTATGAAGAAAAAATCGACCGTGTGGATTTTGGTGCTATTGGGAGTTCTTGTGCTTTGTTACAGCAGCTACGCGCCTGCTCACCCATCCAAGAACAAGAGGCAGGCATCTCACATTCAAAGTGTGAACGCCGCTCCCAGCGTCTTAATCACCTTCACCCCCACCAACACGGCCCCCAACATATTGCCGGGTCCGAGGCAGTGAGCGGCAAATGATTTCTTCGTATCCTTCGCGCGAAATCTAAACCGGCTTTTCCCCGTAATTGATCGCCATCGCGCCGCCGAGCAGGTTGATGACGCGGACGTTGGTCAGTTTGAGTTGGCGCATCTTTTCCGCCACGGCCAGTTGCGCCGGATAATGTTTCAACGATTCCAAAATGTAGGCGTAAGCCGACGCGTGGCCGCAAAACAGCAGTCCGATGAGCGGCACGGACATCTTCAAGTGCGTGAAATAAACCGCGCGCCAGAGCGCATTCGCCGGCTTGCCAAAATCCAGCACGATGAGCCGCGCGCCGGGCCGGGCTACGCGGTGCATTTCGTCCAACCCGCGTTCCCAACTCGTCAGGTTCCGCAAACCGTAGCCGACGGTGACAACGTCAAAGGCATTTTCAGGAAACGGCAGTTGCTGCGCGTCGCCTTGAAGAAAAATCGGAGGTCGGAAGACGGAAGACAGAGGGCGGAGGGCGGAGGGCGGATTTTTATTCTGGCTTCTGTTTTTGGCGACGGCCAACATTTTTTCACTGAAATCAAGGCCGGTGGTTTCCGCGCCGCGTTGGGCGAGCGCGAAGGCGATGTCGCCGGTGCCGCAGCATAAATCGAGTGCGCGGTCGCCATTTTTTATTTGCGCCAGATTCGCGACGCGACGTTTCCAGCAGCGGTGCAGGCCGAAACTCTGGAGGTCGTTCAAAAAATCATAACGCCGGGCGATGCGGGCGAAGAGGTCGTTGACCTTCGCGGCGCGCTGGTCGCCGGAATCGTAAAAGGCGTTGCTCACGCGGAGAGTTTAGCGGCGAGGATGGCGCAAGGCAAAGCGCAGAAATTACTTTGCGCGAGTGGGGGGCTTTGCTAGTGGCGATTATTGAAGTTGTATCAGACTGATGTCATGCCTTTGTAGATTTGATTATGAGTGCCGACCCATCAGGGAAACCCGTTCGGAAAATTTTAGTGGTGGTGATAATGAAATCATCATCAAGACCATTTTATTGAAGTTGCAGGCGTGGGCTATCAGGTGATCACCGCGATGAATGGTTCCACCGGCTGGACGCGGCCGAAAAAATTCCGATCATCATCGTCACTGGCAGCGAAGATCTCAAGATGAAGGAACGCGCCAACAGCTCGGAGCCGTGGCCTGTTTTCAAAAGTCGTTGGAACATGAGCCGTTGTTGAAAGTTGTCCGGGCCACGCCGGGTGATTAGGCAAGATCCTTAAAAATCAGGCTTGCCAGCGGCAGCGGCTGGCTTATGATGTCCCGACTTCTGGATGCGAGCGTAGCTCAGTTGGTAGAGCATCACGTTGCCAACGTGAATGTCGAGGGTTCAAATCCCTTCGCTCGCTCCATTTTTTAATTTCCCGTTCGTTTTTGTTTCACACAATTTCCACCGGATATTTCGGCAGCCTGCTTTCCCGGTGTTGACATTCTGCCACAAAAGGAATACTTTTGCCACATGGAAACGGTTACGTTGAAAATGGAGCGCAAGCACATTGCCCTCCTGAAAGAGCAGGCGAAAGCTCTGGGCCGTTCCCAGGCGGCGGTCGTGCGCGATTTGATTGACCAGCATCTCGCGCAAAAAAAACGCCCGTCGCTGTATGACCGGGCCAAAGACCTTTGCGGCAGTGTGTGCGGCTCGAAAGATTTGTCCACGCGACCAATGACCGGATATGGCCGCGACTAAAATTCTTCTGGATTCAGGTCCGCTCGTCGGTTTCGTGAGCGGGACCGACCAGCATCATCGCTGGGCGGCGAAAATTTGGAGCAGCCTTTATGAGCCGTTGTGGACTTGCGAGGCGGTTTTGTCGGAAGCGATTTTTCTTTTGCAATCAGACGGAGTTTCCATTGATACCTTGTTGGAACTTTTCGAGCGTGGACTTGTGAAAATGGATTTTAATGTGTCGGCGCATCAACCCGACGTGTGGCAACTCCTTCGCAAATACGCCGACCAGCCGATGAGTCTGGCCGATGCGTGTCTCGTTCGCATGGCGGAATTAAGCGGGCATTGTCAGGTGTTCACGACGGACAAGGATTTTTTGGTTTATCGGCGCAAAGGGCGGCACGTTATTCCGTTGCTCGCGCCGTTCGACAGTTGACAGAGCAATTTCACACAATTTCCACCGGACATTTCGGCAGCGCGTCGAGAAAGGATTGGCCGTATTGCTTCGTCAAAATGCGGTTGTCCAAAACGACGATGATGCCGGTGTCGGTTTTGGTTCGGATCAAACGGCCGACGCCCTGACGGAATTTCAGAATCGCTTCCGGCAACGAAAATTCGCCGAAGGAATTTCCGCCGCGCGCTTCAATCGCCTCCAGCCGCGCCTCGATGAGCGGATGATCCGGCACCGCGAACGGCAGCCGCGTGATGATGACGTTGCTCAACGCCTCGCCCGGCACATCCACGCCCTGCCAGAAACTGTCCGTGCCGAACAGCACCGAGTCCACGTCGTCCTTGAACTTCTCCAGCATCGTCGAGCGCGGCGTGCCGGTGCCTTGCACGAACAACTTGAGTCCGAGTTCGTCAAATAACGGCTGCATTCGGTCAGCGACTTCCTGCATGAGCTTATAGCTCGTGAACAGCACAAACGCCTTGCCGTGCGTCTGCCTCACAAAATGTTCCACCCAATGAACCAGCGCATCGGCATAACCGGCCTCGCGCGGATCGGGCATTTTTTTCACGGCGAACAGTTTCATCTGCCGCTCGTAATCAAACGGCGTGCCGACTTGCAGCATCGTCGCGGATTCGCAACCGACACGGCGGGAGAAATAATTCAAACCGTTTTGGGATTTTGTATTTGTGGCGAGCGTCGCGCTGGTCATCACAATGCTCGTGTCGCTTTCAAAAAGCCGGCGGCGCAGATAATCCGCCACGTCAATCGGCGCGGCGTTCAGCGCGAGATTGCGCTGCGTCTTGCCGCTGCGTTCGACCCAATAAACATGGTCGTCCGCGCTCTGGCTCAAAAATTCCGCGACCTCCACTTTCAATTCGCCCAGCCGCCGGTTGCACTCGACCAGCTCCTGGCCAATGTCTTTGTCTTCGCTCAACTTGATGAGTTCGCTCACCGCTTCGCGCAACCGTTGAATCGGCAAAGTCACATTGTCTTTGACGAGTTCCGCGCGGTGGATGCGCAACTCTTTCCATTCGCGTCGTCGCGAAGAAGAATTTTCGCCGCCAGAAAATTTTGGTTTGGCCGTTGCCTGGATTTCCTCGCACGCCGCCTCGACATTTTCAAAAAATTTATCCGACTCGCTCAAAATGTCCGCGACGAGCTTCACCGCTTTGCCCTGACGCAACGTCGCGAGCAGGCCTTTTTCCGTGCGCGGATTCCACAGCCGGTTCAGCGCGTAACGCACCTGTCCGCTCGATACGCTCAAGCCGATGTGCCGCGACGCCACGCGCTCCATCGTGTGCGCCTCGTCGAAAATCACGAAGTCGTTCTTGAACAAAATGCCGCCTTCCATCTCCTCGTCCACGCCGCCGAGCAATGTGAAAAACAGCGTGTGGTTCAAAATCACCACGTCGGCAGACATGATGCGGTTGCGCACGCGCTGAAAAAAACAAACGTCATGATTCTTCGCGAAATCCGACTGATGCCCGCACGTTTTTGGCGAGCAAAGACCGCGCTCGGAACAAACCTGCGCCCACACTTTCGCGTCCGGCTCGATGGAAAAATCCGACAGGCTGCCGTCCTTGGTCGTCTTCGACCATTCGTAGATGCGCTGCAATTCCTCGGCTTCCGACGACGTGAACAGATTGCCGCTTTGCTGCATCGCCTTTTGCAATCGCCGCGTGCAGAGATAATTCGCGCGGCCTTTCAGCATCGCGTAACTGAACTTCACCGGCTCCGGCAATGCGCCCAAAACGCCCGCCAACATTGGCAAATCTTTTTCCGTAAGCTGCTCCTGCAAATTGATCGTGTGCGTCGAAATGATGGCCTTCTTTTTTTCCGTCACGGCGAAGAGAATCGCCGGAACCAAATACGCCAGCGACTTGCCGACGCCCGTGCCCGCCTCAACCGCCAAGTGTTCGCGATTTTGCAACGCGCGCGCCACGGCCACGGCCATTTCCTGCTGCTGCGGGCGGAACTCGAAGTTACTCGCCTTGGAAAGAATCCCACTCGGCGAAAAGATCTCCTCAACTTTGGAAATTAAATCGGCACCGACTGGTTGAATTTCAGAAACAGAAATCACTTTGGAAAAGTAAAGCTGCCGAACACGGCGAAGTCATCGCGGTTCAGCGTGAGGATTGAAGTGACGCCGCAGGCTTGCAGCGTGGACGCGAGCATCGTGTCGAGGAGCCGTTTGCGTCCCAGCTTATGTTCCTCCAGCCAGCCTAGAAACAGCAGCGTGCTTTCTGCCGTCGGAAAAGCGTGGATGACTTCGGCGGCGTGCCACCATATTTCCGCGCGCCCGATGGCCTGCTCTAGTATGAGTGGCGACGAAAACCGGCGCGGGTCGGTGACGACATGGATGAACTCCGCGAGAATCTGCGGCACCAAGGAAAACGTGTCGCCCGCCTTCAACAATTTCTGGAACCGCGCGCGGCAGGCGGCGTGTTCCGCGTGCGAACTGACTTCCACCGCGACCAGAAACGACGTGTCGAGGCCGTGCGTCATTTCAACATTTCTCCCAGCAGATCGTCGCGGCTGGAAAGCGGACGCAATGTTTTTCCGAGGTTGAGCGGCTTGAGCGTCGTCAGACTGGTGCGCGGATGGATGCGCTCGTTACGAAACAAAGCCATCGCCTCGCGGATGAGTTCCGCCGCCGTGCGGTCAGTGCGCTGCGCGTGCTCCATGAAATCCTCATACACCGGCTCGGAGACATTGACGGATATGGTCTTCATATATTGATTGAAATATATGTCAGCAGCTTTGGCTGTGCAAGACCACTTTCAACGCCGAAGTTTTTCCCGGCGCGAGCGTGATTTTATTTTGTCCCACGTTGCCGGATTCCACGCAGACCATCCGATGAAATTCCTCATCGCCGAAATCGGGCATCGCCTTCGACTTGGCCACCCACGGATTCCACAGCACCGTCGAAGCCGAGCCGCTTTTCTCCACACGAATTTTGCGGCCAAGTTTGGCGTCGTGAATTTCCACCGCGCCAGTCGTGTCCAGATAAACCCGGTCTGTTTCCGCGCTGAAACGGATGGCGTCGTCCGCTTCCACCTTGTGAAAAGTGCCGCCGACCTTGTCCAGAAACGCCACGCCTTTCAGTCCCGTTACGGAAACGTCGTTGATGTCGCCGACGGTAAAATAAGTGTGCAGACACTCCTCAAAATTCAGCGGCTCGGCCGCTGTGTTCGCCACCTTCAACTCCATCGTCAACTTGTCGTTCACCGTCACGATGAATTCTACTTTGCCACGAACCGCATTCGCACCGCCGGCATTTTCCGGCATTTGCAAACGGACGCTGACGCCGCCATCCGGCAGCATGGTCGTCTCCACCAGCTCCCAATCCGTCAGCCGCGCAAAACCGTGCGCGGGCAACCCTTCGCGCCCGCCGAACCACGGAAAACAAACCGGCACGCCGCCTCGAATTGGCTTGTTCGCCGCGAACTGGCTGGCCGCACTCATCCATAGCAACGGCGGCTCGCCATTTTTTTGAAAGCCGGCGACGTGTGCGCCGTGCAGGTAAATTTCCGCCGCACTCCACGGCGTGGTGATTTTGACGAGCGGCAAACCACCGCCACCATTGGCGAATTCGACGCGGCCGGGAATTGCCAGCTGCTGTAGTTTTTCAGAGACGAGTTTTTGTTTCATAATTTTATTCTTCAAATAAATCCATTTGCGGCGGCGGCGCGAGTTGTTTCAGCTTGTCGCGATCTTGCTGGCGGCGCGGCTGACGCACATTGCCTTCCGGTGTGAGTTCGGATTCTTCAAGGTTCGACAAAATCTGTTTGGCGCGTTCCAGAACTTCCTTCGGCACGCCGGCCAGCCGCGCGACTTGGATGCCGTAGCTTTTATCCGTGCCGCCCTCGACAATTTTGCGCAGGAAAACAATCTGGTCGTGCCACTCGCGCACGGCGACGTTGAAATTTTTCAAACGCGGCAACCGCACCGCGAGTTCGGTCAACTCGTGATAATGCGTGGCGAACAAAGTTTTCGCGCCGACTTGATTGTGCAGATGCTCGACGATGCTCCACGCCAGACTCAAACCGTCGAAGGTGCTGGTGCCGCGTCCAATTTCGTCCAGCACGATGAGGCTGCGCGGCGTGGCGTTATTCAAAATGTTCGCCGTCTCGGTCATTTCGACCATGAACGTGGACTGCCCGCGCGACAAATCATCGCTCGCACCGATGCGCGTGAAAATGCGGTCCACCAGATCAATCCGCGCTTCCGCTGCCGGAATAAAACTGCCGGTGTGCGCGAGCAGCGCGAGCAGCGCGACTTGGCGAATATAAGTGGATTTGCCCGCCATGTTCGGCCCGGTGATGAGCGCGATTTGTGGAGCGCGGCCTTCAGGCCGCTTCACGCCACTATCTTCTTCGGACATCGAAGCGGTCTGAAGCCCGCGCTCCGAAGAAGCCAACCCCGTGTCGTTCGGCACGAAGCGTTCCTCGACGAGCTGCTGTTCCAAAACCGGATGCCGTCCGTCACGGATTTGCAAAATGCCTTCGTCCAAAATTTGCGGGCGGGAATAATTGTGCAGCCGCGCGGTTTCAGCGAATGAAGCCAAAACATCCAGTTGCGCGAGGGCGGAAGCAGTCTGCTGGATTTTCGGCAACTGCCCCAGCACTTCCTCGCGCACATGCTGGAAAATTTCATATTCCAGTTTCACGCTGCGTTCTTCCGCGCCGAGAATTTTTCCCTCCATTTCCTTCAACTCCGGCGTGATGAAGCGCTCGCCATTGGCGACGGTCTGCTTGCGATGATAATGCGCCGGAACCTTGTCGAGATTCGACTTGGTGACTTCGATGTAATAGCCGAAAACGGAATTGAAGCGCACTTTCAGCGAGGCAATGCCGGTGCTGGCGATTTCATCGGCCTGCAATTTGGCGATCCAATCTTTGCCGCCGCGCTGGGCGGTGCGGAGTTCATCCAGTGCGGAATCAAAACCATCGCGGATCATGCCTCCTTCTTTGATTGGTAATGGCGGTTCGTCCACGATGGCGCGCGAAATCAATTCAACCAAGTCAGGCGATTCGGAAATCTGCAAATCCAAATCCGAAATCAAGCTGGTGGGGCGAGCGTCCTCGCG
>DMQW01000446.1:0-742 GCA_003455565.1 Limisphaerales bacterium | reverse complement strand
GAGCGTCCTCGGGAGCCGTTGGCACGTCATCAACCAAAGACTCGGCTCGCGGGGACGCTCGCCCCATCGAGTCGAGGATTTGCTTCAACTCCGGAATTTGTTCCAACGCCATGCGCAGCGCGACCAGATCGCGCGCGTTGCCGCTGCCGGAACTCAACCGGCCCAGCGTGCGTTCCAAATCGCGCACCTTGGCAAGCTGCTGACGAAATGCGTCGAGGCCGAAGGAATTTTCAATGAAAGTTTGAACTGCGTCCTGACGTTGGCGAATCGGTTCAACTTTTGCGAGCGGTTGCGAGAGCCATTGCCGCAGCAGCCGCGCGCCCATCGGCGTGACGGTGCGATTGAGCGCGCCGTAAAGCGAGGCATTGCGCGGGGCGTCGTGATGTTGCGGTTCGAGGATTTCCAGATGCCGCAGCGTCGTGTAATCGAGCGCGAGAAAATCGCTGCGCTGATAAAACGAAATCCGCGTGAGATGTTTCACGTCGCGCCGCAAATTTTGTGTGAGGTAATGCAGCGCGCCGCCCGCCGCGCCGACGGCGGCGGTGCGGTCCTTCAATCCGAAACCGTCGAGCGAGGCGACCTTGAAATGTTCGCGCACGGTGAACACGGCGGTCTCCGGCGCGAAGGTCCAGTCGTCGTAGCCGCTGACAACCCAGCCGAAGTTGGAACGTGAAGTGACGCTCCCCTCGCCCGGCTTCGCCACCCTCTCCCCATCGGATGGGGAGAGGGACGGGGTGAGGGG
>DMQW01000252.1 GCA_003455565.1 Limisphaerales bacterium | reverse complement strand
TTCAAGCCGCTGCCAATGGTCGCGCCATTTTCCTGAATGTCTTCAATCGTGTCGCATTTTTCGATGTGCGCGATGATTTTGGTGACGGTGGCGGCATCGTAACCGAGGCGGCGCAACGCATCCGGCACGCCGCGATTGACGATCTTCAACATCCCGCCGCCCGCGAGCAATTTGTATTTCACCAGCGCGATGTCGGGTTCCACGCCGGTCGTGTCGCAATCCATTAAAAACGCGATCGTGCCGGTCGGCGCGAGCACGGTGACCTGCGCGTTGCGATAGCCGTGCTGACGGCCTTTGGCGAGCGCGCCATCCCAACATTTGCGCGCCTCGGTCTTGAGGTAATTGAATTCCGCGCTCGGCTGAATTTCTTCGACAGCGTCGCGGTGAAGCTTGATGACGCTGAACATGGACTCGACGTTGTCCTTCGCCACGGTCTTCTCGACCCCGGCGCAACGCGCATCGCGGTAGCCGGCAAACGCGCCGGTAGTCGCGGCGATTTCCGCGCTTTGCTCGTAAGCATGACCAGTCATGATGGCCGTGATCGCTCCGGCGAGCGCGCGGCCTTCGCCGGAATCATAAGGCAAACCGTAGCTCATGCAGAGCGAGCCGAGATTCGCAAAACCAAGTCCGAGCGTGCGGAAGATGTGGGAATTTTCCGCGATGTCCTTCGTCGGATAACTCGCATTGTCCACGAGGATTTCCTGCGCCGTGATGAAAATGCGAACGGCGGCTTTGAAACGCTCAATGTCAAATTTGTCATCGGCGCGTTTGAATTTCATAAGGTTCAGCGAGGCGAGATTGCACGCGGTGTTGTTGATGAAAACGTATTCGCTGCACGGATTCGTGGAGTGAATCGGCTCGGTGCCTTTGCAGGTGTGCCATTTCTGGATCGCGCCGTCGTATTGGATGCCGGGATCGCCGCAGATATGCGTGCCTTCGGCAATTTTATCGAGCAACTGGCTGGCGCTCTTTTTCTGGAGCGGCTTGTTGCCAGTCACGGTGCGCGTCCACCATTCCTTGCCGGCCAGGGCCGCCTCGAAAAATTCATCGCTGGCGCGGACGGAAAGATTTTCGTTCTGATACATCACGCTGCCGTAGGCGTCGCCGTTGTAAGAACCGTCGTAGCCCTGCTCGATTAACGCCCACGCCTTCTTTTCTTCCTTCTGCTTGGCGTCAATGAATTCCTCGATGTCGCCGTGCCAGTCGCGCAAGGTGTTCATCTTCGCCGCGCGGCGCGTCTTGCCGCCGGACTTCACGACGTTGGCCACCTGATCATAAACTTTCAGGAAGCTCATCGGGCCGCTGGGACGACCGCCGCCGCTCAATTTTTCACGGCTCGAACGAATGGGCGTCAAATCGGTGCCGGTGCCGGAACCGTATTTGAACAGCATCGCCTCGCTGTAGCAGAGGTGCATGATGGATTCCATGTCATCCTTGACGCTTTGGATGAAACACGCGCTGCCCTGCGGATATTCGTATTGCGTCAGGGCGCGCTCGGCCACCTTGGTCTTGCGATTATAGAACCAGTTGCCCTTGCCGGAATTTTTGCCGACGCCGTATTGGTGGTGGAGACCGACGTTGAACCACACCGGCGAATTGAAAGCACCATATTGGTTCACGCACAGCCAAGTCAGTTCATCAAAAAAGATTTCGCCGTCCGCCTTGCTGAAATAGCCGTCCGCGATGCCCCAATCGGCAATCGTCCGCGCAATACGATGAATGAGCTGGCGCACGGAAGTTTCGCGCTCGGAGGTGTTTTGCTCGCCGTAAAAATATTTCGACACCACGACTTTTGTGGCAAGCACGGACCACGACTTCGGCACCTCGACATTTTCCTGTTTGAAAATCACCTTGCCGCTGTCGTCGGTGATTTCGGCGGTGCGTTTTTCCCATTCGAGCTGGTCGAACGGCTTGACCTTGGCGTCGCTGAACACGCGCTCGATGCGCAGTGACTTGCCGGTGCCGGATTTGGCGGGCTTCATAGGTTTAGCGGAACGGGTCGCTGAAACTTTGGTGGAACGGTGGGCGGCTTTCGGGGCCGGGGTCGAAACATCCTCGCGGGCATCAATCATGGTGGTCTCCAATCTATATTTGTTGATGTTTATCTCGGCGGCTTGAAGACGGGCGAAATCGCGCCGGACATTCAAAAACAGTTAATTTCCCAAGAAAAACGGATTTATTGTAAAAACTCAATTCCCCCACTAATTGGGGGACGAGCGTTATCTTGCTACCATATATGGTATCTTTCAAGAAAATTCTACAAAAAAGTTACTTGAACGATAATCCCAAATAGATTCAAGGATTTCTTGGCAACACAACGGAAAAAGATGCCAAATTATTTGTCCGGCGAACCTAATTTTCGCGCGATTTTTTCTTGGGCTTGCGGGAGTATCTTTCGTGCCGCGCCGCCCGATGCGCGTCCATTCGTCCGACCAGATTTTTGTTCGACGGCTTGAGTTTTCGCACCGACTCGACCGTTTTGGGCCGCGCCTTGGGGACGATCACAATCGGACAGCCTTCGTAGCCGAACGCCTTGCGCATTTCGACCGTGAGACTTTTTTTGTATTGGTCGGAAAATAATTCGTCGCGGTTCACGAACAGCAAAAACGTCGGCGGCGCCTGCCGCACCTGCGTGGCGTAGAAAAATTTCAAACGATGACCCGCCGCGCTGACCGGCTGGCGGCGTTCCACGGCGTCACGAATGGTGCGGTTCAAAATCGCCGTCGGAATTTTCTGCTGCAACTGCGCGGCCACATAACGCACCGCTTCGAGCAGACGGTCGAGGTGAAAACCGGACTTGGCCGACGTGAAAATCACGGGCGCGTAATCGAGGAAAAATAATTTCTTTTGCACCCACCCGCCGAACTCAATGAGCGTGGTCATGGTTTTTTCCTGGCCTTCCGTGCGCTGTTTGCGGTTGCGCCGCTCGATTTCCTCTTCGCGATCCGCGCGGACTTTTTCGTCGAACAAATCCCATTTGTTGACGACGATGATGCACGCCCGGCGGTTCTGGACGATGACATCGGCGATTTTTTTATCCTGCTCGGTGATGCCCATCTCGGCGTCCAAAACCAGCACGGTGATGTCGCTGCGGACGATGGATTCCTCCGCCCGCTGCACGCTGTAAAATTCCACCGAATCCTCCACGCGCCGCGCTTTCCGCATTCCCGCCGTATCAATCAAAATATATTTCGACCGCACGCCTTCGGTCTCCACCTCGAACGGCACGTCAATCGCGTCGCGCGTCGTGCCGGGAATCGGCGTGACAATGACGCGCTCGGAATTCGTGAGCGCATTGATGATGGAAGACTTGCCGACGTTCGGGCGGCC
>DMQW01000262.1:15178-16255 GCA_003455565.1 Limisphaerales bacterium | reverse complement strand
TCAGCATTTGCCTTTTAAGTTTCCCTGCCCCGTGGAGTGCGGAGCGATTACTCCACCGGGGATTGCCCCGTGAAGTTGGATTTGTTACTCCACCGGGGATTGGCCCGTGAAGTCCTTTGGCCCGTGGAATCTGCTTGGCCCGTGAAGTGCCAGGCTACTTCACTGGGCTATTCCACCGGGCTGCCTTTGATACTTCACCGGGCAGCTTTTGAATTTAGATTTCACCGGGCAGCTTTTCAGTATTTCAGCATTTTAGTTTTTGATTTTGCGATTTCAGCGGGCCAGCTTATGAGCTTTTGACTATCAGCCATGTCCCAACCAAAACTTGACAGCCTCCAATATCACGGCACATTTGATGCATGACTGAGCAAATTAGACTTCGGATTGACAGCCAACTGGCGGAAGAGGCGGACGTGGTCTGCCGCGAAATCGGCATCACGCCCACGACGGCGGTGTCCATGTTTTTTGCGCAAATGGTAAAACTGCGCGGCCTGCCATTCCGCCCCAGCGATTTTCCGGCGTTGGATGAATATGGCGTGACGCTGGCCCAAGCGACGGCGGCGGAAGACTCCGCCCTGGCTGAAATCGCGTCCTCGCGCAAAGCGGGCCGGCTGGAAACCTTCACCGGCAAGCTATGATCCGCGTTCTGCTCTCGGAACGAATTAAGAAAACGGCGGGCAAGCTGCCGCCGGACGTGCGGGAAAAAGCCTCCCAGGCCATTGCCGATGTGGGCCCCGCTTTTGGCGATCCGCATCAACATCGCGGACTGGGGCTGCGCAAACTAGCCAGGCGTTCCTACGAAGTCCGCGTGCATCTGCAATGGCGCGTGGTGTTTATTTACGATGGGAAAACCCTGATTGCCTACGATGTCATGAACCACGACGAAGTCTTGCTCTGGTTGCGCGGCCAGCGGAAATAATTTTAGGAAAATGTCCGACCTCTGACCTCTGACCTCTGATGTCTGATCTCCGATTTCTGATTTCAGCATTTCAGTGTTTGATTTATGACCTCTGACCTCTGGCGTGATTTCAGCGTGTCAGCTTTTGACTTTAAGTTTCCTTGCCCCGTGAAGTGCGA
>DMQW01000262.1:12120-15087 GCA_003455565.1 Limisphaerales bacterium | reverse complement strand
CGACCTCTGACCTCTGACCTCTGGTCTTTAATTTCAGAATGTCAGCATTTGATTTTGCAGTTTCCCTGCCCCGTGGAGTTGGATTTATTACTCCACCGGGGATTGCCCCGTAAGTCTGCCTTGGTCCGTGAAGTCTTTTAGCCTGTGGAATCTGCTTTTTATTCCAGCAGGCGGATTTGTTACTTCATCGGACTACTTCACCGGGCAGCGTTTGATTTTGAATTTCAGAATGTCAGCATTTCAGTTTGTCAGCTTTTGATTTTTAGCATGTCAGCTTTTGAATCGAGCCTTCACCGGGCAGCATGTCAGCGTTTGCTTTGTAGTTGTCTGTCATCTGACCTCTGACCTCCGTCATCTGACCTAACTCCGTGTTAAAAAAACGTCTCGCACAGAATTTCGGGGCCAACCGGTTTGCCCAGTTCACCAATGTGCTGGTGCAACTGGCCAGCGTGCCGCTGTTTATGTCGTTCAGATAAGGTTCAAGCTTATTTAAATATGAAAGTCGTCATTTTATGCGGTGGCAAAGGCACCCGGCTCCGGGAGGAAACCGAATTCCGCCCCAAACCCATGGTGCCCATCGGCAACCGTCCGATCATCTGGCATATCATGAAGACCTATGCCTACTATGGGCACAAGGAATTCATCCTCTGTCTTGGCTACAAAGGAGACATGATCAAGGAATACTTCCGGAATTACCTCTGGAATACCTGTGACAGCACGCTGATGCTGGGACGTCAGCAAGCGGCAGAGTTCCATGACCGCCACGATGAAGAGGACTGGAAAGTGACTTTGGCGGATACGGGTGAAGATTCCATGACGGCTCTTCGGGTAAAAAAAATCCAGCGTTATATCCCGGTGGGCGAGAGTTTTCTGCTCACCTACGGCGACGGCTTGAGCACCATAGACATTAATGCCAGCATCGCTGCGCACACGGCTTCCGGCAAGATTTGCACCATCTCTGCTGTGCATCCGGCGGGCCGGTTCGGTGCGCTAAAAATCGAGGACGACGGTTCCATCCAAACTTTCGTCGAGAAACCACAGGTCGAGCAAGCTTATGTCAACGGGGGCTACATGGTCTGCGACTATAACGTTTTTAATTATCTGACCGAAGATCCGGCCATCATGTTCGAGCGCGAGCCAATTGCCAGGATTGTCGCCGATGGCCAGTTGCACTCCTACCGCCACGAAGGCTTCTGGCAGCCGATGGACACCTACCAGGAAACGCAGTATCTCAACAAAATCTGGGCGGAAGGCAAAGCCCCCTGGAAAATCTGGTAGAGAGGAAGTTGAAAAAGTTGAAGGGTTGAAAAGTTGAGATGTTAAAAAGTCCGGCAACATTGAAAAATATGGATCAAAAATATATGTTTCCGTTTGAAAAATTGCGGGTATGGCAGGGTGCGCGGGAATATGTGAAGGAGGTTTATCAAGTCACCAGCCAGCTTCCCTCCAACGAACTCTATGGCCTCGTTTCCCAACTTAATCGGGTTGCCGTTTCAGTCGCCGCAAATCTTGCGGAGGGAGCTGCCCGGACCAGCCGGAAAGATCAGGCGCACTTTTCGCAACTGGCATACAGTTCGCTGATGGAAACGGCTTGTCTGCTGGTGCTCTGTGTGGATCTTGAAATGCTTGCCCCTGAATTTGAACAAAAGCTTCGCGCAAATATTAATGGTCTGTCGGCCGGGATAAATGCCTTGCGAAAATCATAGTTGCCCGGTTAAACGTGTCTTCTCAACCTTTCAACTCCTCAGCGTTTCAACCTTTTTCCGGCCTTTATGCCGGGAAAACCGTCTGGCTGTCCGGCGCGACCGGCTTCAAAGGATCGTGGCTGGCGGAATGGCTTTTGTCGCTCGGCGCGCGCGTTCACGGCTATTCGCTGCGACCGGATACGACGCCCGCACTTTTCGACCAGTTGCGGCTGGAGGAGCGGATCGAAAACGAAATCGCCGACGTGCGCGACCCCGCCGCAGTCCGCAAATCCATCGAGAAGGCCCAGCCCGATTTTGTGTTTCACCTCGCCGCGCAGGCGCTCGTCCGTTACTCCTACGAACATCCGCTGGAAACTTACGCCACGAATGTCATGGGCACCGCGCATGTATTGGAGGCATTGCGTTCGTTGGAAAAAAATTGTGCTGCGGTCATCGTGACGACGGACAAGTGCTACGAAAACCGCGAAATGGATTACGCCTATGCCGAGGAGGATCATCTTGGCGGACACGATCCTTACAGCTCCAGCAAGGGCGCGGCGGAAATTGTCATTAGCGCGTATCGCCGCTCGTTCTTCGGCCAGTCTCCCGTCCGCATCGCCAGCGCCCGCGCCGGCAACGTCATTGGCGGCGGCGACTGGGCACTGGACCGCATTGTGCCGGATTGCATTCGCGCCTTGCAACGCGGCGAGGCAATTGCCGTTCGCAATCCCGCCGCCACGCGTCCGTGGCAGCACGTCCTCGAACCGTTGAGCGGCTATCTCTGGCTCGCCGCGCGACTCTCCGCGAACGCGACGACTGACCACAGACCTCTGACTTCTGCCCTCCGTCCTCCGTCCTCTGTCCTCTGCCCTCTGGACTCCGCCTTCAACTTCGGCCCGGAAAAAGAAGCCAACCGCAACGTCGGCGAGCTGGTGTGCGAAGTTTTGAAAAGCTGGCCCGGCCGCTGGGATGACCAGAGCAATCCCAACGATTTTCACGAGGCAAAACTGCTGATGCTCTCGACGGCGAAAGCCAAAAAGATTTTGCACTGGCAGCCGACGTGGAAATTTGAAACCGCCATCGCCCGCACCGTGGAATGGTATCGCGGTGTGAACGAAAACGCGGCCTCCGCCGAGCGCCTGACGCAGCGGCAAATTACGGAATATGTCGTGGCAGCGGCGAAGCAAGGCGTGTCGTGGGCGCGATAAAAAAGACCAACTCATCCCAGTCAGTCAAATCCGTGCCGCTTGCCACCGCTGTCGGAGCGCCGGCTTGCAGCCGG
>DMQW01000262.1:0-11987 GCA_003455565.1 Limisphaerales bacterium | reverse complement strand
CCGGCTGCAAGCCGGCGCTCCGAAGACAGGGTATGGCGTGACGGTAGTGTCTCGCTTTTCAGATTTGTTAAATCATCAGAACTCGGTTAAAGTCATTCCATGAGCATAACCGTAGTAAGCGAAGGAAATGTCCTCAAAATTGTTGAGGCCGACGGCGAACTCCCGGCGGGTGAAAAGGTGAAACTTTTCACGACGGAAGAATTGACCCGGCGCTCCGGTTATTCGCCGCTCGAATGCCTTCAACTGGAAAGCATTTTTAGCGAAAGCGACGAAGATTGGGGCAATTCGCTGGATTCGTTGGTAGTCAAAAAACACCAAAACCCATGAGCATCACGGTCTTAAAAAAAGGCAATACATTGCAAGTGCTGCAGGCGAGTGATGTCGTTCCCGAAGGCACGGAATTGACTCTCTACACGGCGGAGGAACTTACTTCCGCGAACGAGGAACGCCGGCAATGGCTTGCGGCGCAACTGCCGGCATTTGTCCGGGGCGACGAAAACGAGGCTGCCGAGGAGCTTTTCTAAAGTGCGGGGAGAATTTGTATATGTGGCCTGGCCGTTTGCCGAAGGCGGCGGAGCCAAGCATCGCCCGGCCCTGGTCATTGAGGGTCCGGATGCACAGGGTGACATTACCTTGCTAAAAGTCACCGGCAATTCGATGTATCCCGGTTCTGTCCGGGTGGAAATGAGCGACCTCGAGTCAGGCCTGCTGAAAAAAACTTCGTTTGTCCGGGTTGACCGGGCGGCAACGGTGCATTTTTCGCAGGTCAAAACCCGTAACGTCCGCTTGACTGGCTTCAAGTTGGCTGAAGTGCATAAGGCATTGGCCCTCCGCAATAGCCGCGCGTTCTCGGACTTGGCGCATCGGGCAAACCTTCCCGCCAGCGATCCGTTGCACGCACCATTCATTCCCGGCCAGACGATCGTGCCTTACGCTGGTCGCGTTTTCACCGAGGACGAAGTGGAGGCCGCCGTTTCCGCGACGCTGGATTTCTGGCTCACGCTTGGGCCGGAAGGCGACGCCTTTGAAAACGAACTCGCCGCGCTGCTCGGCGTCAAGAAATCCATTCTCGTCAACTCCGGTTCCTCCGCGAACCTCGTCGCGATGGCCGCGCTGACCAGCCAGAAGCTCGGCGACCGCCAGTTGCGCCCCGGCGACGAGGTCATCACCAGTGCTGCCGGTTTCCCGACGACCGTTGCGCCGATTTTGCAGAATGGCTGCGTGCCGGTGTTCATTGACAACGACCCGTCCACGCTCAACGGTCGCACCGACCAGTTGGAAGCCGCGTTCGCGCCCGGCAAAACGAAAGCCGTGATGATGGCGCACACGCTCGGCAATCCCTTCGACCTCGCCGCCGTCCTCGCCTTTTGCAAAAAACACCAACTCTGGCTCATTGAAGACAATTGCGACGCGCTAGGCTGCACTTATTCCCTGCCCGTGGACCTCGCCCGCGAACTTGGACTGGATCATCTGCTCAAAATCGCCGAAAGCGGCGACCATCCCCTGATCCGCTTTGAGTCCGGTTCCATCCGCCATCCGCCATCCGCCATCCGCCAGTTCCTGACCGCTCCCACCGGCACATTCGGCGATTTGTCCACGCAAAGTTTTTATCCACCGCATCACCTCACGATGGGCGAAGGCGGCGCGGTCAACGTCGTCCGCGACATGAAATTAAAAGTGTTCGCGGAAAGTTTCCGCGATTGGGGACGCGATTGCTGGTGTCCCAGTGGCAAGGACAACACCTGCCACAAGCGCTTCGGCTGGCAACTCGGTGAACTGCCCGAAGGTTACGACCATAAATATATTTACTCGCATCTTGGCTACAACTTGAAGCCGCTCGACCCGCAGGCCGCAATTGGCCGGCAACAATTGAAGAAACTGCCCGCCTTCATCCAGGCGCGTAAGGACAACTGGAATTTTCTCCGCACCGCGCTCGCCGACCTGGAGGAATTCATCGAGTTCCAACTGCCCACGCACGCCACGGCGTGGAACCTTCCGACCTCCGACCTCTCTCCGAGCCGTAGTCTCCGAGCCGGAGGCCGACCTCCGACTTCTGCTTTCACCTGGGATGCCAGCGGCCACCGCACGGAATGTTCCTGGTTCGGTTTCATGATGCTGGTGAAAAAGAATGCGCCGTTCACGCGCCGCGAATTCGCGCAGCATCTCGACGCCGCGAAAATCGGCAACCGGATGCTGTTCGGCGGCAATCTCGTCCGCCAGCCGGCGTTTGTGACGCTGAAAAAACAGCAGCCCGGTGCATTCCGCGTGGTGGGCGATCTCGCCGGGGCCGACCGCATCATGAACGAGGCCGTGTTCATTGGCACATATCCCGGTCTCACCAAGGGAATGCTGGATTACATGATTGAAACCATCACCCGTTTCTGCAAACGCTCTTGACCGGGAGTTGTAGGAGCCGAGGTGACGTGGCTCAAATCAAAAGAAAATCAGAGACTCCTCACGTCGTCTCCTAAAATTCTTAAAGAACCTCTTGATTCTTGGCTTTTAAAGTGAACCCGCTTGCTTCCGACCTCGACCATGTCCTTGCGCACACACAGGGCCTTTGGGAAGAACTGCGCGGACAGCGGATTTTCATCACGGGCGGCACGGGATTCTTTGGCTGCTGGCTTTTGGAAAGTTTTGCATGGACCAATGACAAGCTGGGATTGAAGGCTTCGGCGGTGGTATTGACCCGCAACCCGAAATCCTTCGCCGCCAAAATGCCGCATCTGGCCGGACGTTCTGATTTGATTTTTATTGCCGGCGATGTCCGTGATTTTTCCTTTCCGTCCGGCACGTTTCCCTATGTCATTCATGCTGGGACGACTTCCAGTGCGCCGGTGGAACCGCGGGAAATGTTCGGGACAATCGTGGATGGCACCCGGCGTGTGCTGGAGTTCGCGGCCACGCACGGAACCCGCAAGCTGCTCTTTGTCAGTTCCGGCGCGGTCTATGGCCGCCAGCCGTCCGGGGTGACGCACGTTCCTGAAAATTATGCGGGCGCGCCGGATCCCACCGACCCCGGTTCGGCCTACGGCGAAGGCAAACGCGCGGCGGAACTTTTATGCTCGCTGGCGGCGGGCAAAGGTCTGGAAACAAAAATCGCGCGCTGCTTCGCGTTTGTGGGGCCGCACCTGCCGCTCAACGCGCATTTTGCGGTCGGCAACTTCCTCCGCGACGGTTTGGCGGGCGGGCCGATTCAAGTTCTGGGCGACGGCACGCCGGTTCGCTCTTATCTGTATTCAGCGGAATTGGCGGTGTGGCTTTGGACTATTCTGTTCCAAGGGGCAAACGCCCGCGCTTACAATGTCGGTTCCGAGACGTGCCTGACCATCGCTGAAACCGCCCACGCCGTGGCGGACAGTTTCTCCCCGCAACTTCCGGTAAGAATTCAGACGCCGGCCGGCTCCGGTCCCGCGTTGCGCTATGTGCCTTGCACCCGCCGCGCGCGTGAGGAACTGGGCCTGACGCAGGAGATCGAGCCTTGCCGCGCCATTGAGAAAACCCTACGCTGGCTCCAGAACACACATGCAACCCACGCCTGAAAAAATGAAGGTGGCCATCGTCGGCACAGGCAACATCGGCACGGATTTATTGATGAAGGTGTTGCGCTCGCCGTGGCTGGAGTGCCGGCTGTTTGCCGGTCGGAATCTTTCTTCCCCCGGCATGATGAAGGCGGATCAAATGGGCGTGCCGGTCTCCGGCAAAGGCATTCAGGGCATTGTCCAACGCCGCACGGAATTCGACCTCGTCTTTGACGCCACTTCGGCGGAGGACCACAAGCGCCATGCCGTCATTCTGGCTGAGCTCGGTTTGCTCGCCGTTGATCTGACACCGGCAAAAGTCGGCAAGATGTGCGTGCCCGCCGTGAACCTTGAGGAATGTCTGGAGGCTCAAAACGTGAACATGGTTTCCTGCGGTGGACAGGCTTCCATTCCTTTAGCCTTTGCCATTGCCTCGGTCAATCAAGACATCGAATACATTGAAACCGTTTCCAGCATCGCCTCGCGCAGCGCCGGTCCAGCCACCCGCATCAACCTCGATGAATATCTGGCCACAACGGAAAATGGCTTGGCGGCTTTTTCTCGCGGCACCCCGACCAAGGCCATCTTGAATCTCAACCCGGCGCAACCCTGCGTTCACATGCAGACCACTGTCCTCGCCAAAATCAAGAACCCGGATTTGGAGAAGACGCGCGCCGCCGTGGCCGCCATCGTCCGCAAAATACAGGACTACGTTCCGGGCTATCAGTTGATTGTGCCGCCGCTGATCGAAAGCAACCGCTTGGCCGTCATGGTGCGGGTGGAAGGGCGGGGCGATTACATGCCCAAATACGCCGGCAACCTGGACATCATCAATTGCGCCGCCATCGCCATCGCCGAGGCGCACGCCCGGAGAAACAGGCCATGAAACACCAACGCATCATCGTCACTGACCCAACCCTGCGTGATGGCTCACATGCCTGCAGCCACCAGATCAGCGTGGAGCAGATTCGCCGCTATGCCACCGCAGCGGAAGCGGCCGGCGTGGATTATCTGGAAGTCGGCCATGGCAACGGCTTGGGCGCGTCCTCATTGCAGGTCGGCTTGAGCCTGGTGCCCGAGCGGGAAATGCTGGCGACCGCCCGGGCGTGTTTGAAACAGACCGGTCTCAGCGTTCATGTCATGCCGGGATTCGCCACCGCCAAGCGTGAAATTGCCAACGCCATTGAAGTTGGTGTGGATTTGTTCCGCGTCGGCTCTCATTGCACGGAAGCCGACCTGACGCAACGCCACATTTCCTATGTCCGCAACGCGGGCAAGGAGGCGTGGGGCGTGCTGATGATGACGCACATGGCGTCGAAAGAAGTGCTGCTCGAAGAAAGCAAAAAAATGCAGTCCTACGGGGCGCAGGGCATCATGCTGATGGACTCCGCCGGGGCGGCCGTTCCCGACGACGTGAAACAAAAAATTGGCCTGCTCGCAGAGAAGCTGGAGGTGCCGGTGGGGTTTCATGCGCACAACAATCTTGGCTTGAGTGTTGCCAACTCGCTCGCCGCCCTCGAAGTCGGCGCCCGTATTCTTGACGGCACCGCGCGCGGGTTCGGCGCGGGTGCGGGTAACGCGCCGCTGGAACTCATCGTCGCGGCGATGCAGCGGCTTGGTTACAGTTGCCGCGCCGATCTTTACAAGGTGCTGGACGCGGGTGAACTGGCCGAGGAGCTTTTTGCGGAAAACCTGCCCGTTTCCAATTCCATCACCATTGTCAGCGGACTGGCCGGCGTTTTTTCCGGCTTCGCCAAGCCGGTGCAACGCGCCGCCAAGCAGATGGGCGTGGATCCGCGCGATGTGTTTGTGGAACTTGGCAAGCGTAAGGTGGTCGGCGGCCAGGAAGATTTGATTTTGGAAGTGGCCAGCGAACTGGCGGCGCGGCAGAAGCCGGTCGCCGATGGCAAACCCCGTTGACGAATTTTATGAAAAGCCGACTGGAACAAGTGAGGAGCGACACGGCCGCCGTGCTGAAGGGGCGGACCGAATTGCTCAAGCCGCTCGCGGGAACGCATCTCGTGATTACTGGTGGCACGGGCTTTCTTGGCACCTGGCTGCTGGAACTGATTGCCGCGCTCAACGCCGATTACCAGTTCAACACGCGGGTGACCATTTACAGTCGCTCCTCACCGGATTTCATCCGGCGGCACAAGCATCTGGGGTCGCACAAGGAGTTCCGTTTTTTGGAAGGCGACATCCGCTTCCTGACGGAGCTGCCGCACGAGACCGATTACATCATCCACGCAGCGGCGTTGACTGACCGGCGGCTGTTCGCCTCGAACCCGACGGCGGTGGGCGAGGTCAACGGCCTCGGAACCATCCGGCTGCTGCGGGCCGCCAGCCTGTTGGAAAATTTACGGAATCTGCTGCTGGTCAGTTCGGGCCTGGTCTATGGTCCGCAATTGCTGTCCGTGGAACGCATCAATGAACTTTATTCCAGCGGATTTCCCTGCGACAGCGCCAACGCCATCTACGCCGAATCCAAGCGGTTCGCCGAGGCGTTCGCGGCCTCGTTTGTGAGTGAGACGAAAATCCCGCTGGTGATTGCCCGGCCGTTTGCCTTCGTCGGCCCCTACCAGTCGCTGGAATTGCCGTGGGCCGTCACCGATTTTATCCGCGACAGCCTGGCGGGCCGGCCCATCAAGATCATGGGCGACGGCTCGACGGTGCGCAGCCTTATGTATGCGAGTGATTTTGCCTACTGGACGCTCGCCGCTTTGGTGCGTGGCCAGACGCGGCAGGCCTACAACATTGGCAGCCCGGAGCCGGTGGATTTGCTTTCACTCGCCCGAATGATCACCCAACATTTTACCCCGCCGCCGGACATCCTGACCAAAGTGGGTCAATCCGGCTACGAGACCACGCGTTTGGTTCCCTGCGTGGACAAGGCGTGCCGCGAATTGGGCGTGCAACTCACTGTCCCGCTGGCCGAGGCCATTCAGAAAACCATCAACTGGCATCGACTCTCCGAATCATGAAGCCCTCTGATTTTCGTGCGGCGCTTAACCGAGGCGATAAATTGCGTGGAATTTGGCGAACGCTCCCAAGCGATGCCATGACTGAAATCATCGCGCGGGCCGGTTTTGATTTTCAAATTTTTGATCAGGAGCATGGCGCATTAGGCTGGGCAGAAGTGCAAAGCATGGTGCGCATCAACAACGCCATCGGCCGAACTTCTCTCGTGCGTTTGGGTGATAAGTCGGCGGTGGCAGCGCAACGCGCGCTGGATGCCGGTGCCCACGGGCTGGTTTATCCGCAAGTGAATAGCGTCGAAGAAATTTCTTTGCTGGCTGAGAATCTTGCTTTCGCGCCGCAGGGACGGCGCGGCTTTAACCCATTTGTGCCAGCTTTCGGTTATGGGGCGCAACGATCCCCCGACGATTGCCTGCCGCTTCTGTTGCCAATCGTCGAGACGAAAGCGGGGCTGTCAGAGCTGCCAGCCATTTGCTCCCATCCGGCGGTGGATGTTGTCTATCTGGGAGCTTACGACCTTTCCGTGCAACTGGGAGTTCCGGGTGATGTCGAAAGTCCGGTGGTCATATCCGCTTTGGAATCGGCCGTTGAAATTTGCAAGGCTCACCACTGCGCCGTCGGCTTGATGGCCGGTTCCGCCACCGCCGTGAAGCGCTGGGCGAATGCGGGGGCGCAGGTGTTTCTGCACGGAGTTGATGGTGGCATACTGCATAAAGCTTTTGCGTTGTAAACAGCATGAAAATAAAAATTTCAGATCTCGTCACTCGCTTTTTGGAACAACAAAATGTGCGGCACGTCTTCCTGCTTTCGGGCGGCATGATGATGCATTTGCTGGACTCGGTCAGCCGCTCCAGCCGTATCCGTTACATTTGCAACCATCACGAGCAGGCTTCCGCCATGGCCGCCGAAGGCAATGCGCGCTGGCGGGGCGGCCTGGGCGTATGTTTTGCCACCAGCGGCCCGGGTGCCACTAATACCGTGACTGGCATTGCCGGTGCGTGGCTTGATTCGTCACCGGTTCTCTTTATTACCGGCCAAAGCCGTCGCACCCTTACGGCACGCGGACTCGGTTTACCTGAGATGCGAATGGTAGGAACTTTCGAGGTGGATTTTGTGGCGATCGCCCAGCCCATCACCAAGTATGCCATGTTCGTGGATGATCCAAAGATGGTGCTCTACCACTTGCAAAAGGCCATTCATGCCGCCACGACCGGAAGACCCGGCCCCGTCGTGATTGATATGCCGCTGGATGTGCAGGGAGCATCGGTCGAAGAAGATGAGTTGCTTCAGTTCACACCGGAGCCGATCGCAGCCTCGGTTCTCCACGATTATTCGCCATTGTGGAATAAACTCGCGGTCGCGCGGCGTCCGGTAATTCTTGGCGGACACGGTATTCGCGTGGCTGGAGAGACTGGTCGCTTTCTCCGCCTGGTCGAACGCCTGGGCATTCCGCTCGTCACCACACAACTGGCGCAGGATTTGGTGCCGTTTGACCATCCGCTTTACATCGGACATGTGGGATTGCGCGGCGAACGGGCGGCTAATTTTGCGATTCAGGCAGCGGATCTTTTGATTGTCCTTGGCAGCAGTATGCACATCACGACGACCGGCTACGAAGTGGAAACCTTTGCGCCATCCGCTGAAAAAATATGGATTGATCTGGATGCAGCCAACCTTCGTCGCAACGCGGTTCGCGCGACGTTGACCTATCAAAGTTCGGTTGGCAGTTTCCTTGATAGCGTCGGCAGTCATGTGCCAAGCGTGTCGCCTGAAGCGGCAGCCTGGAAATCGCAGGTGTCACAGTGGAAAGCCAAGTTGCCAGTCATCGCCGAGCATCCGTTGAAAAACGGAGCGATGGAAACTTACCAATTAGTCGCGGCGCTTGCCGAAGCTCTCGCGGGAGGAGAAACATTGGTGACTGATGCCGGCTCACTTTATTATGTGGTCGGGCAGGGTTTCCACTCCAAGGCTGGTCAGCGGGTGATTGTATCCGGTGCCTTGGGCGCGATGGGATATGCACTTCCAGCGGCGTTGGGTGCCGCCATCGAGAACACTGTCAGCCCCACCATCTGTCTCACCGGCGACGGCTCTATGCAAACGAACGTGCAGGAGCTGGCATCGGTCGTGCGCTATGCGCCGAACCTCAAAATTATTGTCATCAACAACGATGGTTATGCCTCCATCCGCAACACGCAGATGACGTTTTGCAATGGCCATATTGCGGCAACGAACCAAGCCACCGGTGTCGGGATGCCAGCGTGGCAAAAGCTTTGCGAAGCCTATGGGCTGGCTTACTTGCGGTGCGACCGACCGGCGGAATTGAAGGCCGTTTTCAACCAGATGCTCAAAATTTCCGGCCCGGTATTCGTGGAGTGTTGCCTGCCTGAAAACGTGGAAATGTCTCCGGCTGTCACATCGCAAAAACTTGAAAACGGTTCGTTCGTGTCATCGCGACTGCATGAAATGTCGCCGCGCTTATCGCCCATCGAACTGGCGCAACTCGGCATCAACGCTTCGTTACTGGCCGCGATGGAAGGCCGCAAAGTTTGAGCGACATGCTTGCACTCATTACAAAAGCGGAACCTGTATGATGCGGACCTGGACGGTCTTCGATCGCTTCATCCCTGAATTTCAAAACCATGCCGGGCCGGCCATCTGTGAAGTGTTCATGCACCCCGAACAGCTCTTCGTTCCCAAGCTCGCCTTGGCCGCGCAAGCCGATGGCAGCCTGGTTTCGCCGCCCTTGGAGGATTTGTCCCCGGTGCTTCCCCGGCCGACGCTCAAGAACGCGATGTTGGTGGGCATGCACCCGAAGTCAGAATTAATTAAACCCTGAATTTTTTAGCCGAGACGTTCCGCAGACAAAGCAGCAGGCAAACGGGCTGCATTTTTGAAACGGAACTCTCACCATCTGGTTATTCTTCCGATCTTCGGACTTGGTGCCGGCGATGTGTTTCTGAAATTCCTTCATGCCCTTCATAGTAAAATTTCATCGGTTGCGCCGTTGGGCTGGCGTGGACCGGGCCATCGGTTTTACGCTCCTTAACTATGTTCTAAGTGCGCTCGTGCTGCCACTGTCACTTTTCCTGGTGGCCCATTATTTTAGCCCGACCGTGCAGGGGTTTTATTTTACTTTTTCCAGCATATTGGCTCTGCAAGTGGTCTTTGAACTAGGTTTTAGCCAGTGCATCACCCAGTTTGCCAGCCACGAATTTGCCCAGTTGAGTTTTATTTCAGGCAACCGGCTTGCGGGCGACACAGTTTCACTGGATCGGCTGGCGTCTTTGGCCCGGCTGGCCTTTAAGTGGTATTTCATTGTCGCCATTCTTCTTTTTGCCGGAGTGGGGGTGGCAGGCTACTGGTTTTTTAATGTGAAAGCGGCGGCGGGAGTTAGCTGGCTTGGCCCATGGGTTTTGGTCTGTGCCGCCACGGCCCTGAATTTAACGGTCATCCCCTGTCTGTCGCTGCTGGAAGGATGTAACCGGATTCCGTGGACCGCAGGCATTCGCTGTGCTGCATCTTTGGCGCGTGCTCTGGTGCTTTGTCTCGCCATTGTTTCTGGAATGCAATTATACGCTCTTGGCCTGGCAGTTTTGGCTTATTTTATTGTATGCAGCGCCGGGATTTTGCTCTTTTTTCTGCCATTTTATCGCCAGTTGCTTTCCTGCCCCCCCGGGCATGTTCTGTCCTGGCGCAAGGAAATTTGGCCGTTTCAGTGGAAAATTGCGTTAAGCTGGATGAGCGGCTATTTTGTTTTTCAACTATTTACACCTGTCTTGTTTCGCTTTCATGGGCCAATTCCGGCGGGACAATTTGGCATGACCTGGGCCTTGATCCAAGGATTGAGCGGGGTGGCGATGGCCTGGGGCTCAACCAAAATTCCACGCTATGGCATGTTGATCAAACAAAGAAAGTTTGACGAATTGGATGTGCTTTGGCGCGGAGCCACCATCAAGTCGGTCATGGTTTCTGTTTTTGGGGGATTTGTTTTGCTGGCGGGGACGTGGATATTAAAGCAGCATTTTCAGTTGGGCGTGCGTTTGCTGGATATTATTCCAACCTTCTATCTCGTGCTGGCCACGGTTTTGAACCAAATCATTTTTGCCGAAGCTTTTTATCTGCGCGCCCACAAGAAGGAGCCTTTCCTCGTCACGTCGCTCATGGGTGGATTGGTTACAGCCTTGTTGGCTTACTGGCTTGGAAAACAGTATTCGGCCATGGGGGTTTCATTATCATATTGCATCGTTGCGATAGGTCTGCTACCCTGGGCCAGCATGATTTTTCTGCAATGCCGGCAAAAATGGCATGAACCCATATAAACAAATATGTCTCCATATAAACTGACCATTGCAATACCAACCTGGAATCGGAACAAGGCCTTGCTCCGAAATCTCACTGAGTTAATGCCACAATTGACAACAGAATGTGAACTGATGGTGATTGACAATTGTTCCGATATTCCAGTGGAGACGACCATTGCCGGGATTCTGAACACATATTCTGGCATCAAAACCAGGATCATTCGTAACCGGTATAATGTTGGTGGAAATGCCAATATACTCCGATGCTATGAGCAGGCGACGACGGAGTGGGTCTGGGTCATGGGCGACGATGATCTTCCTCAAAAGGAAGCCATCGAAAGAATTTTTGCGAGCATTGAAAAATATCCGGACAGTTTTTGTATCAATTTTAAGGTGGCCTGGATTGTAGAAAGCATACGAACTGAGCCGCAGAGATTTACAGAAATGAGGACTCTTTTGGATCAGATTGGCTCATTAGGCGAACTGGCATTCATTTCTGCAGCCGTCCACAAAGTTTCAGCATATCATGATCTTTTTTCCATAGCTTACCAATTTACAAACACAAATATCTCTCACGTAATTTTGGTATTGTTTGCGCTTGCCCGGCAAAGAGGCTCCGTCGTTCTCGAATCAAGCAGCATTGTAGTTCGCCCCGTGCCCGATGATGTAATAAATGATTCATTGCTCGCATTAGGTATTTCAAACAGCCTGGACTTGCCATTCAGTGGGAAGGATTTGTTGGAACTCAAGAAGGCGCTGCAGAAAACCGAGCGGACATGGATTTCATTTCGTGGCGTGATAGTGAGTCTTCTGATCGAACACTGCGAAAACAACGACAATGCGCGTCTCCGCATAAGATTAGCTTCGGTCCGCAGGCGATATTTTACATTAGGAGCATTTTGGAAGAAATGGTTTTATGTTACTCTTGCCATGCTCATTAGCATCAGCCCGGGGATCGCGAGCCGGGGTCTCGGTTGGATTTATAGAAAATTAAAACCGAATAGTATTAAAACACGAAAGATGGCACCTCTTAATAAAACAACATATTAGTCAGCAGTTGAATCATTCCAAACGACGTGAAATGACTCCAACATTTTCCATTTTAATCAATAATTTTAATTATGCCATCTATCTCAGACAATGCATTGACAGCGCTTTGGGTCCCTGTCTCTTATACACATCTCCGAGC
>DMQW01000184.1 GCA_003455565.1 Limisphaerales bacterium | reverse complement strand
CCATGCGGATTTCGAACCGCAAACTATTTGTTCCATTGGCCAAACCGCTTGAAACCAGAAAGAGCAGCCACAGGGTGAAACACCTCTTGAACAGCGAATGGTTTGAGTTGGTCATCACAAAAATATGCGGCGGTTTCAATAACATGATTCGAACGAGGGATGCGATGGCTTTAGTCAGAAACCGGTGAAAGCCGCGTGGTATCTTCAACCGCTTGGGCGACGCGGCTGCGCTCCAACACCGGCATGGGGCCAAAGACCTTGCCGGTCGCCGGATTGACCACCGGCGAAATTTGGCCGGTGAGCACGAATCTGCCGTTCGGATAAACCGGAACCGTTCCCGCCGACCCATCCGCAAAGCTGGATTTTTTTCCACGCTGGGTTCGTGTGATGTTCTATTTTTCATGGGTGAAAAGAGTTGGCGGTTGAAGTCATGGCAAAGCGGATTTGAAAAAACGCAGCCAGTTCGCTTGGAAGATGCCGTCAACGTCAGCCACACGATAACCGCGCCGCACGAGAATGTCTTCCAGCTTGTGGAGATCGGAGTATGTATCCAGATCCCCCGGCGTTTGTTCGGTGCCGAAACCGCCGTCGAGATCTGTGCCGAGGGCACAATGCCGCGCGTCGCCCGCAAGCTGGCAGATGTGGTCAATATGATTGGCGGCGGCTTCGATGTGGACAAGCGCCGGGTTGGATTCGCCACGCTTCCAACCGGGATGCAGCATCCAGTTGTCGAAAGCTGTTCCGATGACCGCACCGCGTTCGATCAGCATGCGGATTTGTTCATCCGTGAGTTGACGATCACCCGGCACGAGCGCGCGACAGTTGTGATGACTGGCGAGCAACGGCCCGGAATATACTTCCAACGCCTGGAAAAAGGACTGGTCCGACAGGTGCGTCACGTCGAGGATCATCCCGACGCGCATAAATTCCTTCAACAGCTTCACGCCCGCTTCGCTCAACGGGCCATCGGTGGAAGTGCCATGCGCGTATTGGCTGCGTCCATAATGCACCGGGCCGACGGCACGCAGACCTTCGTTCCACCAGGATTCCACCTGCCCGGGATTTAGAATCGGGTCCCCGCCTTCCATGCTGAGAATAATTCCCAGCGGCGTGGTGGCGGGAGCTTTGATCCATTCGTCCCAATGAGTGGTCAATTGGGAGCGCGTCGTGATGAAACGCAGATGCCCCTGAACTTCGAGCAGACGGTAGTAGGCCAGTTGCCCTTTCGTGTGCGCGTAGGCAATCGCCTGGCTCTCGTAATCCAGATCAACACGTTTGAATCCGTTGGGCTTCGGTTGGTCCGGCCCGCTGCGCGCCATCAATGTCGCAAGGCATACCGCCACATTTGCGCGGCGCAGTTCGGGAAACGTCAGCGTGTTTCGGCCGCGCGACAGTTCGTCCGTGAGGTTGCGTTCTGTCGCGCGCACTTCGGCGACGCTCGCAAGCAGATCGCGGTTGAAATAAAGCGCGTTCCACGCCAAGTCTAGATGAGCGTCAATGATCGGTCGCATGGAGGAAGTTTCTTGAGCATCAGACCTGCACGCATTCCGAACGCTGGCTGCCGAGACTGTCAATACTAAGCGTTACAATGTCGCCAGCCCGCAGGTATTGCGGCGGTTTCTGGCCGAGTCCCACCCCCGGCGGCGTGCCCGTGATGATCACATCGCCGGCTTCAAGAGTCATGAATTGCGAGAGATAGTGAACGAGAAAGAAAACGTCGAAGACCATCTTCGAGGTGTTGCCGGTTTGCTTCCGGTGTCCGTTGACTTCGAGCGTGAGATTGAGATTGCGTGGGTCGGCAACCTCGTCCGCCGTGGCGAGCCACGGCCCGAGCGGATTGAAATTGTCGGCGGATTTGCCTTTGGTCCATTGGCCGCCGCGTTCGAGTTGAAAGGCCCGCTCGGAAACGTCATGCGAGATACAATAGCCCGCGATGAAATTCTTCGCTTCCGCCGCTGAGGTCAGATACCGGGCGTCGCGACCTATGACCACACCCAGCTCGACCTCCCAATCCGTTTTTTGACTTCCCCTCGGAATCAGCACGGGATCGTTCGGCCCGCAGACGGTGTTCGTGCCTTTGAGGAACACAATCGGCTCGGCGGGTATTGGCATTCCCGACTCGGCGGCATGATCGGAATAATTCAGCCCGATGCCGATTACTTTGCCCGGCCGAACAACTGGTGCGCCCCATCGAACAGCCGATGGCACCTCCGGCAGTTCGTCCAACTTCGCTTTCCAGGCGTGCAACCGTTCCAACCCGCCGTGCTGAAAAAAATCACGATTCCAATCCGCAAACAGTGCGGAACAATCCTTGCGGTGGCCCTTGTCCGTGAGGACACCGGGCTTCTCCGCGCCGCGTTCTCCAAAGCGAATGAGTTTCATAATTTGTTGGCCGTCACGGTGGTTTTCTTGCCGACGGTGAGTTCGCGCAAGGCGTCGTCGGTGGCGTTAAGGGTTTGATCAATGTCCGCTTCGCTGTGCGCGAAGCTGATGCTGCCTTGCTTCACGAATACCGGAAAATGGTAGATGCCGCGCTCGATCAAGGCGCGACGATACCTCACATCGAAGGCGGCATCGTGGCGTTCGAGAATATCCCACCAGTCGGCAGGCTCGCGGTCAGTGAAATAAACGCAACTCGCGCTGCCGACGCGCGAAATGACTGCGGGGATTTTATGCGCGGCGAAGAGTTCACGTTGCCCAGC
>DMQW01000115.1:1505-3919 GCA_003455565.1 Limisphaerales bacterium | reverse complement strand
CACAGAGTAGATCGTCGGCAGCGTCAGATGTGTATAAGAGACAGGGGTAGTGAACGTTTGTTCAGGTGCTTTTCTGAAACCAAAGCCGCATCATTCGCATCATCACCTATATGAAATTTCACCTTTGGCTCGCGTCGGCCTTCGCAATTTTTCTGGCGGCAAACAGTTTTTCCGACGACGCCACGAACGCGCCGGCAAAAACTGAAGCGCGGAGCCTGAAGGATTGTTTGCAGCCCGCGCCGAAGAACGGCGGTTTTGCGATGGACGGTTACATTCTTTGGTGTTCGTCGGTCATCAAGGTCGGTGACACCTATCACATGTTCGCCTCGCGCTGGCCGGCGGAATATGGTCTCGGCGGCTGGACGAAATATTCTGAATGTGTCCGCGCGACTTCCACAAATCTGCTCGGCCCTTACACGTTTCAGGAAGTCGTGCTGCAAAAACGCACGAACAACTGGGACAACTCGCGTGTTCACAATGTAAAAATCGTCAAGGCGGGCGGCAAGTTCGTGCTATATCACATCAACTCGGCGAACCAGACGGGCTACGCGGTTGCCGATTCCGTCACCGGCCCGTGGACGCGGTTGGACAAGCCGGTGATCAAGGCGAGCAATCCGGCGATTCTGGTGAAACCGGATTTGAGCGTCTATGTTTTTTGCCGTTTGAAAGACAGCACGGATGTGAATCGCGGCATCGCGTTCACCGCGCCAAGTTACAACGGGACTTACTCGGTCGTGGCGAACGGCGACAATCTGCTGCCGGAAAACTGCGAGCTGGAAGACCCGACGATCTGGTGGGCGAACAATCAATACAACGTTTTGCTCAACGACTGGAAAGGCAAGGCGACGGGCATCGGCAAGGGCGGCGCGCAGTATTTTTCCAGGGACGGCTTGCATTATCAATTCATGACGCGCGAGCCGGTGTTCACCAAGACGGTTGCTTTCGATGACGGCACGAGTGAAACTTTCAGCCGCCGCGAACGTCCGTTTGTTTATACGAATGAAAAGGGCGAAGTCATCGCGCTCTTCACAGCGTGCCTGCCGAAAGAAGGCCCGGCGCGGGTGGTGGTGCAGCCGGTGAAGAATTATTATCCGGGAAATTGAAGATGAAACTTTTTCAACGCGCATTTTTTTTGGCGGAAGCGGAAAATGGAACACGGGCTTTAGCCCGCTTCACCGTCCGCTGGATGAAAGCGCATGGAATACCTGGATCGAATTCGTTATGGACGTTGAAGCGGCCTGAAGTCCGCGCTCCCATCGCGGTTCAGCCGGTTTGTGCGTTTCTGCATGGCTTCGTAGGAATTTTTCTGGTGTTAAATTTTTCCTCTGTTCGCGCCGTCGCGGCGGAAACCAATGCCGCCGCGAGCCTGACGGACGGCTGGAAACAAATTTCCTTCAAGTATGAAATCCAGCATCCCTATGATTTGAAGACTGCCGACCGTTACGATTTTGACGCGACGAACAACATTCATCACTTTTGGGTTTATTTCACCGACAAGCCGCACGCGTCGCCACCAAACAAAACGACTGCGCGCACCGAAATGCGGCTGGAAACTTTCAGCCAGGGCGAACACATGTTCGACGGCGACGTGTATATTTGTCCCGGAACCTTCGCGTGCATCGGGCAGGTTTTCGACGCGGCGCACGGGCCGATACAGATGATCATCGCGCATCCCGACGGCAAGGTGACAGTCCGTGACCACGAGCTGGTCATGACCAACGCCATCGGCCGCTGGTGGAATCTCAAGATGACGAACGACCCGAAGGACGGCGGCAAAATAAAAATTTACGCGGACAATGTTCTGGTCGGAACTTACAACAGCCGCGGGCCGAGGGATTATTATTTCAAGTGCGGCGTTTATTCGCGGAAGGGCAGCGACCGTTCCGAAGCGCGCTACCGCAACATCAAAATGTGGGTCAAACAAGATCAGTAAAATAAAAATCGCCCCGGCCCGGCCTCGTGCATCCAGTTGCTTGATGAACCCGGTCACGACGAGGATCAGGATTTGCTGCGCTGAAAACCGCCGGTCGTCAGTCTGCCCGCCGCGCCCAGCGGAGTTTTGCCGGGGCGGAACGCGGATTGGAACGCTGTTCCTCCGGCGTCGCGCGGATGACTTCCTCGGCGATGGCGGAATAAACTTTGCCCCACAATCCGGTCTCAAAGGCTTTCTTCACGCGCCGGTCTTCGCCGGAGTGAAAGGTGAGAATCGCCACGCGGCCATTGGGTTTCAGGCACGCGGGCAGATGGCGCAGAAAAGTTTCGAGCGCGGAAAATTCATCGTTCACCGCGATGCGCAAGGCTTGAAACACGCGGCGGATGTTCAGGTGGCAATCTTCCTTGGCGACGTGCGGCAACGCGGCGCGGATGGCGTCGGCGAGTTCGTGCGTGGTGGCAAAACTTTTTCCCGCGAGCGC
>DMQW01000115.1:623-1302 GCA_003455565.1 Limisphaerales bacterium | reverse complement strand
GGGCCGGAAAACTTCACGGAGAAGCCGCGCGCCGGATCATCAATCTGCATCGAGGAAACGCCGAGGTCGGCGAGAATTAAATCCGCGCCTGTAGCGGCGGTCTGTGACCGCTGCGTGTTTTCGTCGTCATTTTGGCGGTCAAAGACCGCCGCTACAGAGGCCAGCACCTGCGGCAGTCCGGCAAAACTACTGCGGTGCGCGGTGAAAACTTTTTCGTCAAAACCCAGCGCCCGCAAGCGCGCTTCCGTTTTCGGCAGTTCAATCGGGTCGGCATCGAGGCCGAGTAATCTTCCGCCGGGCTGGATGCGGGCGAGAATTTCCTGCGCGTGTCCGCCGTAGCCGAGCGTGCAGTCCACCGCGAGTTCGCCGGGCTGGGGCGCGAGCACTTGGAGAATCTCCGCAACCATAATGGGCCGGTGCGTGCCAGCGGGAGTTTTGCCGGCGGCGATGACTTTTGCGACCGTGTCGGCATGGCGCTGCGGATCGCGCTCCTTGTATTTGTCCTCGAACCGGCGCGGATTTTTCCCGGCGTAGCGCACGCGGCGTTTGTGCGGTGCGGGCGCAGCGGGATTGGGAAAAGATTCTTCGGACATGACGGAGCAGGTTGCACTAATTTTGCGTTCGCCGCGAGAAAGTTTCGCAACGCGGTGCAGTTCGTGTAATTTCCGCGCATGAATTC
>DMQW01000115.1:0-404 GCA_003455565.1 Limisphaerales bacterium | reverse complement strand
CGGAGCAGGGCGCGGACGTGACGCTGCTGGAAAAAACCGTCCGGTTTCTCGACAAGGTGCGCATCTCCGGCGGCGGCCGTTGCAACGTGACGCACGCGTGTTTTGAGCCGCGTGAATTTGCGACGCGCTATCCGCGCGGCGAACGGGCGCTGCTCGCGCCGTTCCATAAATTTTCCGCGCGCGACACCGTGGACTGGTTCGCGGCGCGCGGCGTGAAACTGAAAACCGAGAGCGATGGTCGGATGTTTCCCACGACCAATTCTTCGCAGACGATCATTGATTGCCTGATGAATGCCGCGACGAAAGCCGGCGTGAAACTGCGGTTGAACTGCGGCGTGGAATCCATCACGAAACGCGCGGACGGCGGATTTGAATTGACGCTTGCCCCTCACCCCGGCCCTCTC
>DMQW01000044.1 GCA_003455565.1 Limisphaerales bacterium | reverse complement strand
CCAGCAGCGTGAACTGGTTCGTCCGCGTCGCTCCTTTGCGAAACACCTCCACCGGTTGCGACAAGCCCTGGCGCGTAATACGGATGCGGGTGAAGTCCGGCAGTTCATCCAGCGCCCCGCTCTGGCGCAGCAAATCAGCAGTGGTTAACCCGTTCGTCACCACTGTAACACCGGCGGAACCACCCGGCTGGACGCCCACCGTTATTCCTACCGTGGGAGGATGCGACTTGGCATAATCCAGCGGCGTGGAGCCGTTTTTGGTTCGCGCATTCACATCCGCGCCCGCCTTGACCAGCAACTCAATCAAATCCTTGCGATTCTTATCAGCCGCCCAGTGCAGCGCCGTTTTGCCATCCGGGTCGGGCAAGTTCACGTTCGCCTTGGCTTCGATCAATGCCGTCAGAACTTCCTTGTTTGCAGTATTGGCCACGGCGAGCACCAGCACTGGGTAACCGTTGGCGGTTTGGGTGTCGGGATTTGCGCCCCCGGCGAGCAGTGCCCGCACTGTGGCGGGGCTTGGCTTCTGCATGGCATTTAACAACGCGGTGTTGCCGCTGGAATCCGTGGCGTTTGGATCCGCCTTGTGCTGCAATAGCAGCGAGACAATTTCCGCATTTCCCATCGAAGCCGCGTTCATCAACGGCGAATGGCGGTTGGCACCGGTGGCGACGTTTGGATTAGCACCGTGTTCAAGCAGCGCTGCCAGCAGCTTCGTGTCGGCCAAGGCCTCGAATAACACGGACTGGCCATCCGTTTGCGAATCGTTCGGGTCGGCCTTGAATTTCAAAAGGAGCTTCACCATCGGAAGCTGGCCACTCGCAACCGCGAGGTGTATTGGCGACTCCGAACCACGGCCCACCGGGCGGCCGAATGCGCCAAGCGACGAAGGTTGCCAATCATCATCTCCTTTTGCATTCGGATTCGCGCCCGCTTGCAACAACAGTTCCGCCGACTCGACATCCCCGGCGTGAATGGCCGCCAGCAACGGCGCGTCCAGCTTGCCGCCGTTGGGATCGGCCTTCGCCGCCAAAAACAGTTTCACCAGTTCCGACGAACCGCTGGCGGCGGCAACGCTGAATGGAATCTGGCCGTTTTTGTTTTCCAGATTCGGATTCGCGCCCGTCGCCAGCAGCGCCTGGATGATTTTCACCTGTTTTTTCTCTGCGGCTGAAACCAGCGGCGTGTCGCCAAAATTATCCTGTGCGTTCACGTCCGCCTTGTTTGCCAGCAAGACCTCGGCGACCGCCGGGAACTTTTTTTCGACCGCCGTGTGCAGCGGCGTTTTTCCGAGCGAACCTTTTGAATTTACATTTGCGCCCCGGCTCAAGAGCACTTCGGTCATTGCGCGATTGCCGGCTGTTGCCGCACAGTTCAGCGGCGGAATCCCGCCGGCGTTCACGTCCGCGCCATGATCCAGCAAGAAGGCCGCGACTTTTAGCCAGCCATTGTAAGCTGCCTTGTTCAGCGGCGTGTTGCCGTCTCCACCCGGCGCATTGATCAAGTCCGGGCTGTTCTGAAGCATGTTTTGAATGCGGGCGATTTCCTTGTCTTCCTCCGAGCTGGCGGACGGTGGCAGATTCACCGGTTCCGGCTTGTTGGCATCCAGTGCGGCGAGTTGCTGGCGCAGGCGCAGCACTTCACGTTCGGCGGTGCGGGTGTCAGCGTTCGGCGCTTTTCCAATTTTGACCAGGTTTTGGGCATCAACCAAATCCTGCTCGGCCAGCGCAATTTGTTTGGCCAGCAATTCCTTTTGCTGCTGCCGCGCGTTCGCGGCCGGCGCTTCCGCGGCCATGCCCATGCCCGTCAAATCCTGCTGGCTCAATGTGACGAGCGTTGTTTGATCGGGAAATTCGCGGAGGATGCGCTGGTAGTGCGCGGTGGCCTCGTTCGTCTTGCCCTGCGCGCGGTAACATTCGCCGAGCCGGAACACCGCCGTGGCCGCAAGCTGGCGATCCTTGTCAAACTGCTTGGCGAGCGCCGCGTAATCCTCGATGGCCGCGTCGAGATTGCGGTTGGCCTGCTCCTCGAAAAGCCCCTGTTGCAGCAGCGCGGTGAGGTCATTGGTGGCGGCGCGACCTGCGGCGGGAATTAACGCCAGGACGCAAAGGAGCACGGCGGCCAGCCGGGGTGAAACGCAGAGACGCAGAGGACGCAGAGGAACGCAAAGGAAGGAACGAATAATTTTCTCTGCGCTTCTCTGCGTCCTCTGCGCCTCTGCGTTTGTCCGGTCAGGTATCAATTCAGTTTTCATGGTTGAATCATGGCTTGGTTAAATGTTTCAGTTGTCATGCTTTTGCAAAATCGGGAAAACATTCAACAACCAACATTCAACATCGAATATCCAATTCCCCCTGCGTTGCCTTGGATGTTGAGCGTTCAATGTTGAATGTTGGATGTTCATTGAGTTTCCAGCTTGTATCCCACGCCATGCACCGTCTTGATCCAGCGCGGCTCGTCCGGATTTTTTTCCAGCTTGGCGCGCAGGCTGGCGATATGGTTGTCCACCGTGCGCGTCGTCGGGAACGCGGTGTAACCCCAGACTGCGTCGAGAAATTTTTCGCGCGTCACTGGCTCGCCCTCGGCCCCGGCCATCAGCCGCAGCATGGCAAATTCCTTCGCCGTCAGATGAACCCGTTTCTTCCCGCGCAGGGCGTTCTGCCGCGCCAGATCAATTTCCACTTCACCCAATTTTAATTTCAGCGGCAGCCGGGTTTTCCGTTCAACTCGTCGCAGCAGGGCGCGCACGCGGGCGAGCAGTTCGTCGGTGCTGAACGGCTTGACGAGATAATCATCCGCGCCGGCATCAAGGCCGTTCACACGATCCTCAATCTGTCCCTTGGCGGTGAGCATCAGCACCGGCACGGCGATTGAAAGTCGGCGCAACCCGGCGCACACGGCAAAACCGTCGAG
>DMQW01000328.1:616-9795 GCA_003455565.1 Limisphaerales bacterium | reverse complement strand
TGCGCTTCCGCCTGGTCGAGATACTCGTGGAACAGCGGCAGAAACTTTGCGGCGTTCGCGGGCGACAGCAAAACTTCCGGGAATAATCTGGCTTCGGCCAGTCTGGCGGCGGGCAGATAGCAACGGCCCTTTTTCAAATCCGCCGGCAGGTCGCGCAAAATGTTCACGAGCTGCAAACCTTTGCCGAAGCGGATGCCATCCACGAGCAATTGTGTGTCATCCAATTTCACGTTCGGAAACAGATGGGCGCGGCAGATTTTCGTCCAGAATCCGCCCACGCAACCGGCGACGCGATAGGTGTAATCGTCCAAATTCACGGCGGTTTCGAGCGGGACAATGTTCTCGGCAGAAGCCTTGGCGAACCGGCGCAAATCCAATTCTTGTCCGCTCGTGATGGTCACGAGAACATCGCGGACAAGTTTGAGATCAGCGGGCGAAAGTGTTGGCAGCAGTGCGAGGCTCGCCTCGGTTTTTTCCAGCAACACACGCTCGGCGGGCGAACCTTGCTGCTTGGCGAGTTCGCCGAAATTCAGCGGCGCGCTGGACGAACCCAGAACCCGCTCGCGCAATTTATGGAGCGCGTCGAGGCGTTGTTCGAGCGGGACGAGTCCGGTGTCGGCGATGGTGTCGGCCGTGCGCGCGAGCAGATACGCGAGGCCGATCTGCGGGCGCACGGCGGCGGGCAGCACGCGCAACGTCAGGTAAAATGAGCGCGATGTCGTCTTGAGCAAATCACCCAGCAATTCTTTTCGTGCGTCAGACATTTTTCAGAGGGTAATTTTTTCCGGCCGCCGTGACAAACAAAGTTCTGCGCGGAATTGACGGCCTTCGATATTCAGCTTTGACGATTTGCCGCCAGCGAATCGCCTGTGGACTTTGAAACGAACCTCAATTAAATAGTGGTTATGTTCCACGCTTCAACCAGCCGGTCCGCGAAATTGAGACCGGGCGGCTTTGAACAGCGGC
The DNA here is from genome assembly GCA_003455565.1 of Limisphaerales bacterium. Lineage (GTDB taxonomy): Bacteria > Verrucomicrobiota > Verrucomicrobiia > Limisphaerales > UBA11358 > UBA11358. The sequence continues at coordinate 8,829 of DMQW01000328.1, read as the reverse complement.
GGCTTTCGGAATCATCCGGCGCATGAAAAAAAACTACAAGGTCATTTTGCTGATTGAATCCTCCCGCGCGTCGGGGCGGAATTATCTTCAGGGGATTGCCCGCTACGCGCATCATCATGGTCCGTGGTCTTTTTACTGGGAGCCGGGAGGTTTTGACCTGACGCGGCAGACTTTGAAGACGCTGGACGCGGACGGCATCATTTTCCGCGATGTTGGCCGGCTGAAGGCGCAGGCGCTCCGGCTCGGCATTCCGGCGGTGGTGGTGGGACACGACAGCAAGGAGGTGCGCGGCATTATCAACGTGGTGACGGATTCATCCACGATTGGGCGGATGGCGGCGGAACATTTGCTGGAACGCGGGTTCAAGCGCTTTGCTTTTTGCGGGCTGGCCAGCACGTTGCTGGAACAGACGCCGTGGTCGGAACGCCGGTTTGAGTCATTCAGCAAACGGATTGTGGAGGCCGGATTTGAGCCGCCACCAATTTACGTTCTCCAGCAGCCGGGTTCAGACTGGCGGACGAGCCGGCAAGGTCTCGCCGACTGGCTGGCCAAATTGCCGCGTCCGGTGGGAATCATGGCCTGCAATGACGATTGCGGCACGCAGGTCGCGGAAGCTTGCAAGGTTGCCGGCATCGTGGTGCCGGATGCCGCCGGGATCATCGGCGCGGACAATGACGAGGTGATTTGCGGCCTTTCGGATCCGCCCCTGACCAGCATCGCGGTCAATTTTGAACGGGCCGGCTATGAGTCGGCGCAGGCGCTGGACCGGCTGATGCGGCAATCAAAAAAAATTCCAAACAAAATCCATGTCCGGGCCACGCACGTCGTCGCCCGCCGTTCCACCGACATCTGGGCCGTGGACGACGCGGCGCTGGCGAAGGCGTTGACCTGCATCCGCGACCGGGGGGGAAAGGCGCTGACCGTGAACGAGGTGGCCCAGGCCGCGGGCGTTTCGCGCCGCGCGCTGGAACGCCGGTTCCGTCAGCAAATGGGCGGCTCCGTTTTGAGGGAGATTCGCCGCCAGCGCACGGACCAGATCGCCCGGCTGCTGGTGGAAACCAATCTGCCGGTGGCGCGCATCGCCGAATCATCGGGGTTTGCCGACGCGCAGCATTTTGCGCGGTATTTTCGCGCCACCCGCAAGATGAGTCCGCTCGCCTTTCGCAAGGCCCACAAGTGACCCGCGACCGGTGCCGGGCGGCCTGTGGCCGCTTCATGCCACTTGACAGGGATGGCGGGGTCGCCGTTGAGGGCGTGTCGCAAAATGGCGGTTTAATTTCGCAAAATGGCGTTGCGCCTGCAGCCGCAGTAGTTCATATTGCGCTCACCCATGAACGGTTCAAGAAAAAACATCGTGTTCCCCCTGCGCTTTGACGGCACGGATTCTCAAGTGCCGGCGTGTAAAAAACAATCCAGTAAACCACCCACAAAAATCACACCATGAAAAAAACAATCCTAGCGGCAAATCGCTCGCCCCATCGTCTATCCGGCAATTGGTTCTCACGCCCCAGGTTGTCGGGCCTGCTGGCCCTGTGCCTCCTTGCCGGGGCGGTTGCCTCCCACGCAGATAGCCTCACTTGGGGGATCGGCGGCGCCGGCGGCGCGGGCACATGGAATCTCAACGCGACCGCCAACTGGTATGATGGCACCTCGAACGTTCAGTGGAAGGATAACTCCGCCACCGGCACGAATACCGCGATATTTTCTGGCGCGGCCGGCACGGTCACGCTCAACACGAGCTTGAGCGCGGCGAATCTGCAATTCATCATCCCCGGCTACACCTTGTCCGGTTCCGGCACGCTGACGCTCGGCGCGGGTGGCATTGACACCAGCGCCTTGGGCAGCGGAACGACCACCATCGGCAACGCGCTAACGCTGGCCGGGGGGCAACAGTTGTGGCAGAGCGGCAGCGGCGGCATCCTGGCCGTCAATGGTGTGATCACCCGCGGCGTCGGAGCCGCCGTTGATTTTTCAGCAACTGGCATCACCAGTTCCACGCTGGCCAATGACGCCGGCGGCATCTTGGGTGGCTGGGCCACGGTTGGAGGTGCCAACGGCACCGGTGGTGATTGGGCGGCCAACGATGGCAGCGGCAACATCATCACCTACACCGGCTATACCCTTGTGACGGGGTCGAACGATATAACGGGAGCATTAACGCAAAACTGGAAGACAACCGCCAACACCGTCCTTACCAACAGCGCAACGATCAACTCGTTGAGCCAGTTGAATGACTTCACGGTCAACAGCGGGGTCACGCTGACTCTGGGCAGCGGCGGCCTCATCTTAGGCAATATCAGCCGGTGGATGACTGCCGGCAGCACCACCACCAGTTTTCTGACCTCGGGATTCAGCACTGGTGAATTGTTTGTGCATGTTCCCGATACCGGCAGCGGGAACAATTGGCGAATCTGGCCGCTCATCAAGGATAATGGGGCGACTGCGGTGCGGTTGATCAAGGATGGTGCTGGCTATGTGGCCTTGGCCAATAACAACAACACCTACAGCGGTGGCACGTTGGTTAACGCGGGCATATTGGGCGCTTCTGAAACCGTAGCCGCGCCGGCCACCATCTCCCCCTTTGGCCCAGGAACCGTGACGGTCAACGGAGGCCAACTCCAATTGGGAACTTCCCCGACCAGTAACAACGGTGCATATACTTATACCAATGACATCACGGTCAATGGGGCCACGCTTAATGTCTGGGACTCCGCCCCGCATTTGCAGGGCGCACTGACGATCGGCGCGGCGGGAGCCACAGTCGGCACCACTTTCAACGGCGGCGGCGGCGAGCTGGACAAGGGTCTCTTTATTGACGGCATCATGGGCGGCAGCGGGAACGTGACGGTTCAGCACAGCGGCTTGAACACGGGCAACGCTTGGAATACCTCGATTGTCTTCATTACCAACAACGCCAACACCTATTCGGGAACCATCACAGTGATTCCCATGAGTGGTGCCAATGGTGGCAGCTATCTTGGAGTGAACGGGAACACCGCGCTGGCCAATGCGACGATTGACCTTAGTAACGGCAACAACACCAGCGCTACCCTCCGTTTCGGCAATAGCCCCTTGGTCTTTAAAACGGGCATCGGAACGGCGGCCCTGGGTGCCCTCACCGGCAGTGCCGATGTGGTTTTGACGGGCTATAATGCCGCCGGAAACCCGCACGCTTACGGGACGGATCCGATCACTCTCGTGGTGGGAAATAATGGATTGAGCACGACCTACTCCGGCATCTTGAGCGGTTTGGGTGGTCTTACCAAAGTCGGTGCGGGCACGTTGACTCTATCCAGCGCAAATACCTATACCGGTAATACGGTTGTCAACGGCGGCTCCTTGGTTCTGAGCGGCGGTTCCCTCAGTTCCACAAATTATAGTGTGGCCAGCGGTGCCACTTTCGATGTAACAGCTTCAGCCCTCGGCTCGCTGACCTTGACTGGTGATCAGACCTTGGCCAGCGGCGGCACGGTCATTGGCGCGGTCAATACCACCTCCGGTTCCAAAATTTATGCCGGCACGGACGGTGGCTATGGCACCAACAAGCTGAACAATGACCTCACTCTGGCTACTGGTGCGCAGGTCAATTTTGACCTAGGCACCCTGAGCAATGGTTCAAATGACTTGATCACTGTGGCCGGCACTTTGACGGCTAACAATAACATCATCCACATCAAAGCTCCGAGCACCTCGGACAGTCTTCAGGCGGCCGATTATGTGCTGATTACCTCCCCGAATCCTATTTCCGGCAGTTTTGCCGCCGCCCCAACTTGGGATGTAGCGCCGGTTAATGCGGCTCATTACTCGATCGTGATGGGGGCAAACACGGTTACCCTGCACTATTCGGCCGTCGCCGGGCCTACCGGGGTCGGTTCCGCGACGCCGTCGCCAGCGCTTCGCAACCAAAATGTGTTGATTACGGTCACCACCACGGATGGCACCGGTGGGACGGTCAACAGCGTCACCGTGGATGCCAGCCCGATTGGTGGTTCGTCCACCCTCGCACTCGTGTCCGCTGGCGGCCATGTTTGGACCAATACTGTTACGGTTTCCGCTAATACGCCGGCAGGCAACACACTTCTGGTCGTCTCGTTGACCGACACCGTGCTGCTCACCAGCTCGGTCAACATTCCGTTGACCATTACCACCGCGAACGATGTCTGGGATGGCTTGGCCGCGAATGATTTGTTTAGCAGCAATTTGAACTGGACGAATCAACTGGCTCCCGGCTACGTCGGCGACAGCCTGCAATTCGCCGGCACCACGCGCCTGACGCCTTCGATGGACAACAATTACACCGTCAGCGGCGTGACGTTTGACAGCACGGCGGGCAGCTTCAATGTGGGCACGGCCAACGGCAGCACGCTGACTCTGGCGGGCGGCTTGACCAACAATTCCGTTAATCCGCAAACCTTAAGCGTGCCGATGACCTTGAGCGCGGTGCAAACCATCAACGCGGCGGCAGCCAACATTGCGCTTGGCGGCGTGATTACTGGAGCCGGCGGCATTTCCAAGACTGGCACCAACGCTTTGACATTGAGTGCGACCGGCAACTCCTTGACCGGCATTACGAGAGTCTTGGGCGGCACGGTCAATATTACCGGCGGTTCCACCGCTTTGGGAACGGGCCGCTCCGACGTTGGATACCGCGCTGCCAGCGGCAATCTAGCCATCAGCGGTGGCAGCTTCACCACCGGCGGTGACCTCGGAGTGGGTTATTCGGATCAAAACGGAACGGCAAATAATGCCACCGGAACGGTTACGGTGGCCAATGCGAATGTCTCGCTGGGCGGAAGGCTCATCGTTGGGCGGGGCAACAACAACCAGAACACGGTTTCCGGCACCGTCACCTTGAATAGTGGCAGCACGCTCAGTTGTGAGGGCGATATTCTCCTTGGCTATGCCGGAAATAACAACCTCGGCAAAGTCGTCGTGAATGGCGGCACCCTCAACATAGCCAGCACGATCATACGCTGGGTGATTCTGGGCCAGTGGGATACGTCGGACTCCGAGATTGACATCAACAGCGGCCAAATGAACATCAACGGGAGCACGGCTATTCGCTTCGCCATTAGTGGCAACACTGGCACCAACACCTTCAACCTGAACGGCGGCGCGGTCACCTTCTACAGTGACAATGCCACCACGGTCGGGGGATCGGGTGTTTTGGATCTGCACCAAGGGAATGGTTCAACCGTCGTCAATACTTTCAACCTCAACGGCGGCACCTTGACGGTGCCTGCGGTCACGTCGGCGAATGTTGCCGGCAGCCGGACCTTCAACTTCAATGGTGGAGCGCTTGTGGCCGCAGCCGCCAGCAGCCCGTTCATGAATTTGGGAACCGGCAATGCGGTTGCCAATGTGCGCAACGGCGGCGCAATCATTGACGACGCCGGGTTCACCATCAGCATTGACCAGGCCTTGCTGCACAGCACCATCCCCGGCGACAATGCCGCCGATGGTGGTTTGACCAAGTCTGGCGCGGGCACGCTGACGCTCACGGCGGTGAACACTTACAACGGCGCGACGAAGATCAACGCCGGCACGCTGGCCTTGTCTGGTTCGGCTTCCATTAACAACTCGACCAACATCATTGTCGGTAATGGAGCGATTTTTGACGTCTCGGGTGTTTCTTACACTCTGGGCGGTGGCCAAAGCTTGTTGGGTAGCGGTAACAACAGCGGCTTCGTGAATACTTCGGCGGGTTCCAAAATCTTCGCCGGCACCGACGGCGGTTATGGGACCAACACCTTCAATAGTGACCTGACATTGGTTTCCGGTGCGGGGGTTTATCTGGATCTTGGCACCACGGTCAGCGGGAGCAACGACCAGGTGGTTGTGGCCGGCACGTTGACGGTCAACAATAATACCCTTCATATCAAGGCTCCGAGCACCTCGGCTAGCCTGGATGCGGCGGCGGATTATGTGCTAATCACCGCCGGAGCCATTTCCGGGACCTTTGCCACCGCGCCGATTTGGGATGTCGCGCCGGCCAATGCGGGACATTACACTGTGGTGACCAGCGGCAACACTGTCAAACTGCATTACGATGCGTCCGCCAACGCTCCGCTCGTGACGAAGACCTCGGCCAACCCCGCGAGCGCATTGCGTAACGGGACCACGTTGCTCACTGCCACCATCACACCTGGAGGCGCGCCCATCAGCACAGTAACTGTTGACTTGAGCGCGCTCGGCGGCTCCACGGTTTCACTGGTGCAGTCCAATTCGAGCAGCGTCTATACGAACACCATTACCATTCCGCCGACGGCGTCCGCCGGCAGTCTGACCTTGACGGTGACTGTCACTGACAGTGCCTCGGCAACCGGTTCAGCCGGCCTCCCGCTGACGGTTGCAACCTCCTCAGAAGTGTGGAGCGGCGGCGGCGCGAACCAGAACTGGAGCACCAATCCCAACTGGTTGAGCGGTTCCGCCCCCGGTTATGCTGGTGATGGCATCGTGTTTGCAGGCGCGCTGGGACTGGCCTCGAACATGGATAACAGTTACAGCGTCACCGGAGTCACGTTTAGCAACAACGCCAGCAGCTTCACCATCGGTTCAGGCAACGGCAGCATGCTGACATTGTCCGCCAATGGCCTCGTAAACAACTCGGCCAATGCGCAAACCGTGAACGTGCCGGTTGTCCTGGCGGCTCCGCAAACCATCAACGCCGCCGCCGGAAACGTGACACTCAGCCAGACCCTTGATAATGGCGGTAGTCTCTTGACTGTCTCGGGCGCGGCCAACACCACGGTCTCCGGTGCGATTAATGGTGAAGGTGGCTTGACCAAGACCGGCAATGGCACGCTGACACTCGCGGGCGACAACACCTTCAACGGGGTCGCCACGGTGAACGGCGGCATGGTGACGCTTACCGGAACAATCACCAGCCCCGTGCTGGACTCCGTGGGCAGCACCGCCGGCAGCGCCGTGCTGAACATCGCTGGCGGCAATCTGGTGGAAACCTACAATCCTGCCAATATCTGGGATTCCAGCTTCAACCTGGGAACCGCTGCCGGTGCGGCTGGGGTCGTGCGCATGAGCTCCGGCACATTCACTTCGCCCAAACAGCTGGCAGTGGGCACCGGGAATTCCGGCGGCTATGCGGCCTTCAGCCAAAGCGGCGGTCTCACCACCATCGGCGGCTTTCTCGCCGTCGGCGGCAGCGCCATCGGCGGTGTCTTCAACCAAAGCGGCGGCACGGTGGAAATGACCGGCGCGCCTGTCACCTTGGGTTACAACTTAACTACGGCCAGGGCGGTCATGAACCTCAGCGGCACGGCCGTGTTTAACATGGCTGGCGCTGGCAACGGCCTATGGCCCGGTGAAGTCGGCACCGGCATCCTGAATGTGTCCGGCAATGCCCAACTGAACATCACCAACGCCGGTATTGACCTCGGTCACGGCAATGCCCTCGGCAGCGGCACCGTCAACCTGCTTGGTGGTGTTACCACTGTGAACTTGGTAAGCAAAAACACCGGCTCCGGCACCCTGAACTTCAACGGCGGCACGCTGCGCGCCAACGTGGCCAGCGGTTCCTTGGTCGGCGGCTTGGACGGCGCTTACATCTACAGCGGCGGCGCCACGATTGATGACGGCGGGTTGTCGGTCACCATTCCGCAGGCATTGCTCGCGCCGGCCGGTTACGGTGTTGTCTCCATCCCGGTGTCCAACGGCGGTTCCGGCTACATTGACACGCCGGTGGTGACCATCACCAACATTAGCGCCAGCGGTTCCGGCGCCACGGCAGTGGCCAATGTCAGTGGTGGGGTGATCACCAGCATAACCGTGACCAGTCCCGGCCATGATTACGGCAGCGGCGACACGCTGGGCGTGGCCGTGGTCGGCGGCGGCGGCAGCGGCGCGGTCATTGGTGCGCCGGTTCTGGGGGCCAACACCGGTGGTGGTTTGACCAAGCAGGGCATCGGCACCCTGACGCTCTCGGGTGCGAACACCTACGCGGGCAACACCACCGTCAGCGCGGGAACTCTGGAAATCGTCAACCCGGTGCTGGCGGCGGCGTCAACGGTCTCGGTGGCCAGTGGTGCAACATTGCAGTTGGACTTCTCGGTGACAAACACTGTGACGGGCCTTGTGTTGAACGGGGTTAGTCAGCCGACGGGAGTTTACAACACCACCACTAGTCCGACCTATATCACCGGCACAGGCAGTTTGCTGGTGGGGATACCCATTGCCAGCAATCCGACGAACATCAC
>DMQW01000328.1:0-340 GCA_003455565.1 Limisphaerales bacterium | reverse complement strand
GGCTTCTCCAGTCGCAGACCAACAGCTTGAGCACCGGCATCTCAACCAATTGGTTTGACGTGCCGGGCAGCGCCTCCAGCACCTCGGCGGTCATCAACATGAACCCGGCCAACGCGACCGTGTTCTATCGCCTGCGTCATCCGTGATGAAATAAAACTGTCCGTTCAAGAACGGGGCGGCGATGGAAGTCGCCGCCCCGTTTTTTTGGCTAAATTGAACCAGTGAAATGAGGCGGTGGGTCCGCTTTCATAACCAAGAATTAAAACGCTGTGCCACCCACCCGCCGGTCTTTGAGATTTTTAGCGGGAGCGCTGCTCGCCGTTGCGCTTTTTGCGTCGTT
>DMQW01000324.1:11057-25742 GCA_003455565.1 Limisphaerales bacterium | reverse complement strand
GTGCCGGGATGCTGGCGCGGCTGACGGCGGGGAGGAATGATTTTGTGGCGGCCGAACGGCTGGAGCCGATTTATTTGCGGGAAACTAATTTTGTAAAAGCACCGGCGCAACGGCGGGTGATTTAAGTTCCCGCCGGACGAGACTTGTCAGTTTTCAGGACACAGGCAGGCGGGGTGGGGCGGGAAAACCGCAGAATTTTAAGGCTTGTTGCCGCTTGCAGCGATGGCACACAAGGTGCTAAAATTTACTATCGGTGGTTTAGAAACCCGTGTTTTCCTTATGCAGTTTAATCATCAACCGGCGGGCGGGAGCAAACGATTCCAGAGGGTGCGCGCCTTTTCGTTCGTGGAGGTGCTGATCGCCTCGGGCATGGGTTTGTTTATTTTTGCGGCGCTTTTTTATGGCATCTCGAATGGTTTGACGCTTTTGGATGTGACGCGGCAGAATTTGCGGGCGACGCAAATCGTGCTTTCGCGCATGGAGGGTTTGCGTTTGTGCGCGTGGGGCAACGGCACGAACCAGGCATCGCAAGTCTTCAATACCACGATCATCCCGACCACGTTCACGGATTATTTTTATCCGGTCGGGCTTAACGGCGTGACGAATCTCGGGGTCGCTTACTACGGCACGATGGTGGTCCAGTCGAACATCACTTTGAACCCGTCGGCCAGCTACTCGTCCAACATGGCCATGGTGACGATTTCGCTGCGCTGGACGAACAGTGGTTATGGGAACCACCAGTTGGCGCATTCGCAGTCCATGAGCACTTATGTTTCGCAGAGCGGGATACAGAACTATATTTATACCCACTGACGCATCATGCTGACATGTTGTCAATTTGTCCCGGGCCGGAACCGCCTTCAGGCGCGGCGCGGGTGGACGTTGATGGAGATGATGGTGGCTGTGCTGTTAGCCTCGGTGGTCATGGCGGCGGTCATCTCGGCGAACATTACCATCTCCCGTGCCATGCTGGCCACGGCCAACTACAATGACATGAACAAGACGAGCCGCAATGCGCTGGATCTCTTGAGCTTTGACGTGCGGAATGCCGCTTATGTGACCAATTATTCCGCCCGCGCGCTGACGCTGGTCAACACGTTCAGCAACGTCACCCGGATCACCTACGCCTGGGATGGCACCAATTACTTGAATCGCACGCAAGCCGGCGGCACGGCGCGCGTGCTGCTGTCCGGCTGCGGCTATTTCAACTTTAACTATTACCTGCGCGTGCCCCAGGCCAATCTCCAGTTCGTGCCGACGACCAACTCCATTTCGACCAACTCGGTCAAGCTCATCAGCGTGAGCTGGATCTGCACCCGCACCATTTTAGGGTCCAAACTCAACACCGAAAGCGTGCAAACCGCCAACATCGTCATCCGCAATTAACGCTGCCCCGGCTTATGAAAATTTCCCTTGCCTCCTCCTCCCGCCGGGCCGGCGCCCTCATCCTCACGTTGGTGATCATTGGCTTTGTCGCCCTGTCGCTGTCCACTTATTTTTTGCTGACGCAGGGCGAATACTTTTCCGTCCAGCGCTCGCAAGTATGGAACAGCGCCATCGTCATGGCCGAGGCGGGCGTGGAAGACGCCCTGATGCTCATCAACAAAAACCAGGGGCAGTTTGGCGCGCTGTCCACCTGGACCGCCACCGCCCTGTCGGCGGACCACTGGGACACCGACAACCAGACGCTTTACCAGGGTGTTTATAATTGGGCCGCGACCAACGGCACCATCTACCACGTCCGCCGCTCGCCGGACACCAACACGGGCTATTACGACGTCTATGTCAACAGCGGCTTGAGCGGCACCAACAACGGCCCGGCCATTGTTTCCATCGGCACCGTCTATTGGAACATCGCCGGCCCCGGCGGCGGCAGCAGCAGCAACGGCTTCACTGTTTCCTACACGGGCAACCCGGTGCGGAAAATTTTTGTGCAGACTAAACTGGACGGCCTTGTCAAAGGCAACCTCTCCGCCATCAGCAGTGTGAATTTCAACGGCAACAATGTGACGCTCGACAGTTTTGATTCCGGCGACGCGTATCACAGCGACTGGCAGACGAGCATGACCTATCACGGCACCAATTTCTACGGCACCTATCCTATCAATCCCGCCGCCGCCAGCGGCGACCCCGACCCCACCGAACCCTACAAGCGCAAGGACAATGCCTACGTCACCACCGACGGCTCTTTGGTTGACAACCAGAATGCCGATCTTTACGGCTACGCCAACACCGGCCCGGGCGGTTCGGTGACCGTCGGCCCGTCAGGCTCCATCGGCGACGTTAACTGGGTGCCCACCCAAGGCGCTCAAGCGGGCCACGTTTTGAACGATATGAACGTGATTTATCCGAGCGTCGTCCTGCCGACGAATTTCCCCAGTTCTGATAATAGCGGCAGCACGGGCATCAAACTTGGTGGCAGTGGAACGTCTTACAATGGTATATCTTTTCGCTATTGGATAACCAACAGCGGTTATTATCGGATAGATGGTAACGGCGGCGGCGGGTTAAAAGATTCTGTTTATGTTCATGCCGCCAATGTGTTTTTGTATCTTCCGTATGGCCTGACCTATAAAGGCAATCCCCAAAATTGCACAATGTATTTGGACACAAATTCCGATGCCACCATTTACACCGACAGTCAGTTTGATACATCTGGCAGCACTGGAATCAATACCGTGTCACAATACGCGCCATCTTTCGCCGTCTTTGGCCTTCCCGGCTGCACAAGCATTGCAATTGGCGGCAGCGGAAACATTGTGGCCTACGTTTATGCGCCGCAGGCTTTTCTGCAAATGGGCGGCAGCGGCGGCGCTTACGCGGCGGTCGGGGCTTTTATCGTTAATAACATCCAGCTCAACGGCAACATGAGCTTTCACTACGACGAGGCCTTGAAACTGCTCGGCCCCTCGCGCGGCTATATTCCCGCCGTCTGGCAGGAAGTGCCCTGAAGCTTCTGGCGGCGGCGAAAATTGCGCGCGAAGAAATTGAGGTGATCGCGGTCGGGCTGGGGCCGGGCAGTTACACGGGCATCCGCGCGGCGATTGCGGTGGCGCAAGGCTGGCAACTGGCGCGCGGCGTGAAATTGCTCGGCAGCAGCAGCGCGGAATGTCTGGCGGCGCAGGCACAGGGAATTTTTGGTCGCGTGAACGTGGTGATTGATGCGCAACGCGGTGAATTTTATGCGGCGACGTGGGAAATTTCAGCGGCAGCGCGGGCGGAGATTGCGCCGTTGAAGATTGTGGCGGCAGCGGAAATTGCGGCGCGAAAAAATGCGGGTGAAATTTGTGCGGGACCGGCGGTGGATCCGGTTTTGTTTCCAAGTGCCGGGATGCTGGCGCGGCTGGCGGCGGGGAGGAACGATTTTGTGGCGGGCGAGAAAATGGAGCCGGTATATCTTCGCGAGGTGAGTTTTGTGAAGGCGCCGCCCAGCCGGATATTTTGAGCGGCTGGGACAGGTTTGTCAAATTGCAGGACACAGGATGGAATGTTACCCTTGATGTATTGGGGGATTTCGAGCATTAACTTGGTATGAGGCGTGCTAAAGTGCTTTTAGCACGTTGGTGTAGCGATTATATGATTTTGCGCCTGGCAACAATAAACGAGAAGGGAAGAACCGCCGGTTTTACCCTGGCTGAAGTTCTCGTTTCGCTCTTTGCCTTCGGTCTGGTTACCAGCGGATTGATTTATGGATATGTGCAGATCAACCGCATGGCGGAGTGGAGTTCCATGTCACTGGCCGCCCAGTCGTATGCGTCGCAGGGATTGGAACAGGCCAAGTCGGCGCAATGGAATTATGTGGGTGATACGAATTTTGGGCCGGGGACAGGCGATGAGCTGGGGTATCCGGCGGCGGTGGGTTATACAAATTATCTTACAGTAAACACCATGGACATTCCTACGACCGGGGCGCCAATTTATGTGACAAATTTTATAACCATCACAAATGTTTTCCCCAACAACAATCCGCCGCTGCGGCAAATCCGCTCGGACTGCGTGTGGACTTTTCCCCTGAACGGAAAACTATGCACCAACACGGCGATTACGTTGCGTGCTCCTGACCAATGAAAGCATTCCTCAAAATTCAGGCTGGGCGCTGGCGGCGGAACCGCTCCGCTTTCACGCTGGTGGAAATAATGATTTCGGCCGGCGTCTATCTGGTCATCTTTGTCGGCGTGATGGTCGCCATCCAGGTGTTTGCGTTGCGCGTTTATACGCTGGCGGCGACCAAGTTGACGGCCACCCAATCTTCCCGCAAGGCGCTGAACCAGATCCGGGATGACATCCGGCAGGGCAAGCTCATCCAAGTAGGCAAAAGCGACAACTCGGGATCCTTCACCGCCGTTGCTGGAACCAATGGCGCGGTTGGCAATGCGATTCAGATTTTCGGCACCACAAATTTAGGCGCGCCGTATTCGATTTACTATCTGCAAACCAACACCGTGGGCAGCGTGTCATCGAACAACCTGATGGCGACAATTGTGACGAGTATTTCCAGCTCCACCTATAAATTGAGCACCTACATCACCAATCTGGACATCTTTGCCGCCGAAGACTGTTATGGCAACACGATATCGAACGTCATGAAGAACAACCAGGTCTTCACGGTAAAACTGCAATTTTACCAGTGGGAATACCCCATCTCTTACATCAGCACCAACGGGGGTGCGAATGCGTATGATTATTATCAGTTGCGCACCAAGGTCTGCCGGCGGGCGCTTGATTGAAGGATGGACCAGACATCATGCAAACCACCTCCAAACATATTCGGCCAGGCGTCAAGGGTTATGCCCTCACCATCACGCTCATATTTCTGGCCGTCGTCCTGACCATTTTTGCCAGCATCTTTAATTGGACCTCCAGCAATGCCAAGGTGACCCTGCGGAACAACCAGTATAACATGAGCCAGGCCGCCGCCGAGGCCGCCGTGGAAAGGGTGATTGGCCAGATAGACCGCGACTTTATTAACTTGAGCATTTTAAGTTCAAGCGCTTACACCGGCTTGCCCGCCGCCATTGACCAGTCAACCTGGCCGGTTCAATATGCTTTCAGCAGCACCAACGGCGTCGCGAATCAGATCACGGTCAACATCGGCTCGTCCGCCACCAATACGGTCGCGTTGAACTCGCAATATTCCGGATTATATGGCCTGGCGCAAAGTATTGATGTGATTGCCACGGCCACACCCATAGGCCAGCCGCAAAATGTCCCGGCCACCGTCCACGAGTCGCTGCAGCTTGCCTCTATTCCTCTTTTTCAGTTCGCCATTTTCTACAACGTCAACCTGGAGATTGATCCCGGCGCGGCCATGACTATTATCGGCCCGGTTTTCTGCAACCAAAGCATCTGGGAAGGCGCGTCGGTTTGCACCTTTTCTTCAACGGTTGCGGCCGTGGGCACCAATAACACCACGGTCACCGACTATTTTGGCAAAAATTACACCGGTTCTGGAAACCCCAGGTTCTCGCGAGCTGGCCAGCCGGTGGATCATGCCAACGCGTTGGTGATGCCGATTGGCACCAATAATAATCCCGCCACCATTTTGGGACTGCTCAACCTGCCGCCGCCCGCCTATGCCATGGGAACTGCCGCCGCCTATTCTTCCAGCGGCATGGTGTATCCGGCCAACGGGGCCGACCTCGTTATCAGCAACGCCTCCTTCGGCACCCACTTTGGCAGCACCCCCCAAGGAACGAATACCATCATTTATTTTCAAGATTCATCATTGGTGGCAATACCGTTTGATTTTTACATAATCACCAATGGAAATAATAATAAAATTTACAACACGAACTATGTCAGTCCAATTACGCTTGGGCCAAAAACGAATATTTATTACGCCGGCTATTCGTTCGTGACCAATGTCGTCTTTCCTGATTGGCGGGAAGGCTGGAATAACGGCTCCGGCCCGGCCAAAACAGTGCAAGCGGTCCAGATTGACATCGGCCTGCTCAACAAATGGTTGACCAATACAATCGTCCCTATCAGCGCCAGCGGGGCTACATTAGACGCTACAAAAGTGCTTCATTCAGGCCACCATATATGTTCCGTGTATGTCTATAACAGTGTGCCCTTGACCACCACGACGCTTCCAGCGGTGCGTGTGTTTAACGGGGCGCAGTTGCCAGACCCCGGCACTCCTCCTAAGAGAGCTGGCCTCACGGTAGCCACGCCGTTTCCGATGTATGTGCAGGGCAATTATAACTCGCAGGACAGCAGCGGCTCAGCGCTTGGGACAACTAACACGCTCCATACCTACCCGGCGGCGCTCATGGCCGATGCCATCACCGTCCTTTCCACCAGTTGGAACGATAGCACTATCACCAAGCTTCCCTCGCCCGGCAACACCACCGTCAATGCCGCGATGCTTGAAGGCATTGTGGCGAGCGACCCGACCATCAGCGGCGACTACAGCGGCGGCGTGGAAAATTTCATGCGCTTGCTGGAGAACTGGGGCGGCAAACTGACTTACAATGGCTCCATCGTCGTGCTTTTCTACAGCCAGGTTGCGACAAATCACTGGAAGCCAACCAATAATTATTACAACGCGCCCCAGCGTAACTGGGCTTTTGACTTGAATTTCACGCAGTCGGCCAAACTGCCGCCGCTCACGCCGTCAATCAAAGCCATGATCCGCGGGCAATGGACGCCCCAGTGAACCTCGCCAAGCCCCTGAAAATTCAAGGCCGGACAAATTTTTCAATCTCGTCCTGCAATTTCTGCAGGTCCGGCCGGTTGATATACATCATGTGGCCGGCGTCAAATTCCGCGTAGCTCACATTCTTCCGGTAGGCCGCCGCCAGCGGCAGGTGATCCAGGCTGTGGTGCATCGTGTCAATCGGACAGACCAGATCGCATTGCCCGCCCAGCACGAGGATTTTCAGATACGGATTCATATTCATCACTGTCGCCAGTTTGTCGCTCGCATTGGCGAAACTATTGCGGACGTTGTAACTCCAGGCCGGCATCGGCGTCAGAAATTCATACGGCAGGTCATCCTCAAATTTTAATTCGCCGCGCACATACGAATTCATCGCCGCCGAAAACGGTCCCATCACCGCCGCGCCCGCCGGATCGAACCCCGCCCCCGGCGCGGCCGCATCACCATCGCGCCCCGTCAACCGCGCATCATACGCGCCCAGGATCAAACCTTCCTCATGCAATAATTGTTTGCGGAACACGCTTTGATCAATCCGCAGGTTGTTGTCCTCGATCACCGGCGACGTCAGCCCCGTCAACCGCGCCAGTTCCACCACGATTTTTTTCCGTTCCTCCGGCGCGAGCGCCGCGCCCGCTTGCAACGCCGCCGCATATTCCCCGTCCGCAAATTGCCGCGCCTCCGCCCGCGCCTTGGCCAGATCCGCCTGCAAGTCCGGCGGCAATTTTTTGTGGAAATGCGCCGCCGCCGTGAACGCGGGCAACGACAGCAGATACGGCAGGTCATTGCCCGTCGCCGCGCGGATGGTGCCAAAATCCAGCACGCCCGACACCAAAACGAGTCCGTTCAAATACATTCCGTAACGGTCGCGCAGATGATCCGCCAGGCCGGCGGCGCGGAACACGCCGTAACTTTCGCCGCACAAAAATTTTGGCGAGAGCCACCGGTCATGCCGCGTCGTCCAGAGCCGGATGAATTCGCCCACGGAATCCAGATCGCCCTCGTCGCCTAAAAATTGCGCCGCCTTTTCATCCTTCGCCGCGCGGCTGAAACCCGTCGCCACCGGATCAATGAACACCAGGTCGCTCACGTTCAACGCGGAAAATTCATTGTCCACCAGCGCGAACGGCGGCGCGGGCAGCGAACCGTCGTCGTTCATTTTTACGCGGCGCGGCCCGAGCGCGCCGAGATGCAGCCAGACCGAGGCGGAACCTGGCCCGCCGTTGAAACAAAACATCACGGGCCGCGCCGCCGGGTTCGTTTCATTCAGCCGCGTGTAGGCCACATAAAAAACCGACGCGCGCGAAGTGCCGTCCGCTTTCAAGACCGGCAACATGCCCGTCTCCGCCGTGTAAACCACGCGTTCGCTGGCGATGGTCACCGCGTTTGTCACCCGCACCGGCGCGTGCGAGGCATCGGGAATTTTCGCGCCGGTGAAACTGTTCGTGGCGGCGGGCGCGTTGGTGGCGGCCGGTTCGGCGGCGGCGAGCGAAAATGCGGTGAGGGCGGACAGCAGGCAGATGATTTTTTTCATGCGGATTTGGATTTTACGGTTTGGTTCAGGTTGGACGGAGAATAATGGCTTTGCGTTCACGCGCCTATGGAAAATTTTACCGCCGCCGGATGTCATGACATGATAAAATCAATCTGCCGATGAAAACCTTGCCCGCTGCCGCTGGATATGGAAAAATCACAACGGCTGACAGGGGAAACATGTTGAGTATCGTCCAACCGCAACGATTGCGTCCGCGCCTGCGGGCCGCCCGCCGTGCTTTCACGCTCATTGAACTGCTGGTGGTCATCGCCATCATTGCCATCTTAGCGGCGATGCTGCTGCCGGCGTTGAGCAAGGCCAAGGGGACGGCGCAGGGGATTCAGTGTGTCAACAATCTCAAGCAGTGGGGGCTGGCGACGCAGCTGTATGTTGTGGACAATGATGATTATTTGCCGCGAGAGGGAATTGCTAATCCGCCGGCTGTCCCGACCACTTCATCACATACAAACAATTGGTATTGCCTGCTCCCGCTGGCAATTGGTTTGCCCTGGTATTATGCCAATGATTGGCGCACAAACGCCGGCATCGAACCGGGGCATTCGATTTGGATTTGCCCCAGCAACACCCGGCGGAGCAATGGAAACAATCTCTTTCATTACTGTTTGAACGACGGGTTTGATGGAATCGGAACCCCTCCTGGTGGCACGGATCATACAGATATCAAGCTCACGGCCATCCCTTTCTCTCCCACCGTAGTCGTCTGGCTGTTTGACTCCAAAAATCTGCCGGCTTGGGGGCCGGAAAATTATGTCCACACAAATTTACATAACCATGGCGCCAATTTCGTTTTCCTTGATGGCCATGCGAAACGATTCAGATTTTCTGAATACTGGGATGGCAATGGAGCACGCACGAACAATCCCGAACTGGTTTGGAACACTTTTCCCTGAAGGCCACCAACCGCCGGAACCCTGGCCGTTCCGAAAGGAAACGCTTCCATTTGTGAACAGCGGTGAATGGTGTGGATAACTTTCCGGCAAAATCTTTTGCCCGCCGCCGGAAAATCTGGAAGCATCACGAACGGTTGAATCAGGATTAACCGTGCCAGCAAACCAGACAGCAAAGTCGGATTGCGATTTCGTCCGGCCAGTGCCGGGCGACGGATGGTAATTTCCCCAACGGCGAGCATTTTTGGCGGATTATTTGCCAGGAAATCCGAAGCTGGCGCGGAAAAATGTCGTCAGACTGTTTCAGAAATGTAACCCGCCGGATGATTTGTTATGGTAAAACTTAAATGTTGTGTTGATATGAAATTAGCCACCCAGCCATCAGCGAACCGCTCCTTTAGATTTTTCATCCGCGCCTTCACGCTGATTGAACTGCTGGTGGTGATTGCCATCATCGCCATTCTGGCGGCGATGCTGCTGCCCGCACTGGCCAAGGCGAAACAAAAAGCGCAGCAGGCCAGTTGCGTTTCCAGCCTGCGCCAGTGGGGCCTGGCCATCCAGATGTATTCCAATGACAACAACAATGGCATTCCCCGTGACGGTATGAATAATCTGACCGGCACCTATAATCCCGGAGAACCGAATTCCAAGCAGCAAAATGCGTGGTTCAACCTGCTCCCGGAATATGTCTCCGAAAGGCCGCTCGCCTATTACACTACCAACGCCGCCGTCAGCACGTCGGACTCGCAGAAAAATTCAGACATCATTCCATTTCCTGGTGCGGTTGGAAAAATTTATTCCTGTCCCGGCGCGAAGCTGTCCGGCGGCGACTTCGCCACCCTCAACGGCACCGGCGCGGGGGCGGACGGCTTTTTCAGTTTTGACATGAACATTGACCTTAAAAAGAAGGATGCCGCGGCCAATTATACCTATCCGGAAATGCCGAAGCTGACCGGCATCGCCAAGCCGTCGGACACCGTTTTCCTGTTTGACTGCGTGTTTAGTCCCAGCACTGAAGTCGTCAATAATTCTCCCCAATTCAATTCCGTCAATCCGGCCAATCGCTGGCACAGTTTTGCTTCCCGGCACAGCAAGGGCGGCAGCATTGTTTTTTTAGAAGGTCACGTTGGTTATTATAAAACCGCCGCCGTGCAATCTTGGGGGCCTGCGAGCGGAGCGCCGGAATTTCCCGGCACCCCTTTGATCTGGAACCCGCCCTACCGGGTAACGAAACCCTGATCGCTTTCCCCAATCCACCAAACCAAATCCTCAAAAAGAACAAACAATGAAAACGAGAATACAAACCCTGAAAACGAAACTCTTGCTGCCGCTGGTCGCGGTGGGGCTGGCGCTGGCCGTCCAGCAAGCCAATGCGCAAACGACGATTGCCAAGTGGACGTTTGAAAGCGCAACCACCTCGGGCTCACTAACAAACACCTCAACTACAAATTTCTTTGCAGAAGCGGGAACGCAAGCTGGAATTGCGGCTGTTACCGGCAAGCATTTGGGAGTTGCAACTTATTCTACTCCTGCGGGCAATGGCTCCGCTAAATCATTAAGCGCGAATGGTTGGACTAATATCGGCGACTATTATCAGGTCGCTGTCAGCACCGTAAGTTATACCAATATTGGTATTTCTTTTGATGCAGTTGGTAGTGCTACTGGCCCGAGAGACTTTATAGTCAAATACAGCACCGATGGGGTCAACTTCACACAATTTGGCAGTGCTTACACCGTCTTAAGCAGTCCTTCTTGGAGTGCCGGCACGCCGCAAGTTGGAGAGACTTATACCTATGATTTAAGCTCCATCACTTCGTTGGCCAATGTCAGCACCGTATATTTTCGTCTTGTGGTTAACAGCACCAACAATATAGGCGGTGGAAGTGGTGGCGGCGTTGGCACCGGTGGCACCAGCCGCATTGACAATATAAACGTGCTTGGGACTATTGCAGGCCCGCCGCAAATCATCACCCAACCGCCCAATACAACCAACTTTTTCGGTGACACTGCCACTATAACCGTTGTTGCTGGCGGCGATGCCCCGCTTTCGTATCAATGGTTCACCAACAGCATGCCGCTTACGGCCTTGACTGATGGCAGCAGCGGATATGGTTCTGGAACCATTGCTGGCACAATAAGCTCTACGCTGACGTTGACCTTTTTGAATACCAATCAAACAGGAGATTATCGGGTGGTGGTTTCAAACCCCCGTGACTCCGTGACCAGTTCGGTGGTGCATGTGCAAGTCAACGTCCGCCCGACAATCGTCACCAACATCGCCTATCTCCATAAATTGAATGATGCCAATTTCGCCCTGACCGACAAAACCAATGTCTATCAAGTTGACGGCATTGTGACCACCATCGGAAATCTGGTTTCAGGAACCACGGAGGTTGAATCATTCTATGTGCAGGACGGCACGGGCGGCGTGGATGTTTTTTATCGCGGCGGTTTTTCTTTCCCCAACACCGGCGACCATGTGCGCATCACGGCGCCGCTGGATCAGTTTAATGGCGGGCTTGAAATGGCCCCGATCAATGGCAATCCATCACACACAATAGAAAATCTCGGCACGGGGGCGGTGCCTGACCCGCAGTTTTTCAACTTCACAACGCTTCCCACATCTGTCGTGATGGAAGAAACAAATGAAGGCAGATATATGGTTGTCTCGAATGTTTTCCTCGCGGTGACCAATGCTGACGCCCATCTGGTGGGCAACGAAATCATTTTTATGACCAATCTAACCGGCCAGGTGTTTAGAATGATTGTTGCCAACAACCCGGTGCTGGGACCTGTTGGTTATGCTTTGCCCGGATCATTCGCCACTTCCGTCAGAGGTGTGATGTCGCAATCACAGACCAGTGGAACCGTGCTCACAAATGGATACAGCCTCATTCTGACGGATTTCTCACAAATCGAAGTCGGCACCCCGCCGGTCATTGTGAACCCAATCCCGTTGAACATCCAATTGTCCGGCGCAAATGTCGTGCTGACTTGGAGCGACGCGTCATTCAACCTGCAATCGGCAACCAATGTTGTCGGACCTTACAGCAATATTCCAGCGGCGGCCGGCCAGACGACCTACACTGATGCCATCACCAATCAGGCCAATTTCTACCGCCTCCAGCATCCGTAATCGGCGACATAAACAATTCAAGGGCGGCCAGCAATGGCCGCCCTTTTTTTGTTTTGCAGGAGACGAGGCAGCGAGTCTCAAACTAAAAAAATTCAGAGACTCCTCACGCGTCTCCCGCGATTTTGAAAACGGTTCAGATCAGACCACCGCCGCAATCGCATCGCCCATCTCGCGCGTGCCGACCTTGCGCGCTCCGCTTTCGTTGGCGCTGAAGATGTCGCCCGTGCGGTAGCCGGATTCGATGGCGTGCTGCACCGCGCTCTCAATCGCCGCCGCCGCGTCGTTCAAGCCAAAGCTGTGTCGCAGCATCAGCGCGCCCGACAAAATTTGCGCGATGGGATTCGCCAGGTTTTTTCCGGCAATGTCCGGCGCGGTGCCGCCCGCCGGTTCGTAGAGGCCAAAGGTGATTTCGCCGCTCGTCGCGCCGAGGCTCGCGCTCGGCAGCATTCCCAGCGAACCACCGAGCGCCGCCGCCTCGTCGCTCAAGATGTCGCCGAACATATTTTCGCAGAGCATCACGTCGAACTGCGTCGGCTTCAGCATCAGTTGCATCGCGCCGTTATCTACGAACATGTGTTCCAGCGTCACGTCGGAATAATGTTTGCCAACGCGCGTCACGACTTCGCGCCAGAGAATGCCGTTCTCCAGCACGTTCGCCTTGTCAATGCTCGTCAATTTCTTCCGGCGCAACTGCGCGGCCTTGAACGCGACGTGTGCGATGCGTTCGATCTCCGGCGTCGTATAAACCATCGTGTCCGTCGCGCGGAAATTTCCGCCGCCGAGATCCTCGGTTTTTTTAGGCTGGCCGAAATACATGCCGCCCGTCAGTTCGCGCACGACCAAAATATCAATGCCGTCGCCCTGACGTTCCTTCGCCAGCGGACACGCGTGCGCGAGCGCCTTCGGCAACGTGACCGGACGCAAGTTGGCGAACAATCCGAATTCTTTGCGGATGCGCAGCAGCGCGGCGCGTTCGGGACGTTCTTCTTTGGGAATCGTCGGGTCGCGGTCGGGCAGACCGACGGAGCCGAACAGGATGGCGTCCGATTTTTTGCAGAGCGCAAGCGTGATGTCCGGCAACGCTTTTTTGGCGAAGTCAATGCCCGCCCAGCCGACGGGTGCGTCGGTGATGACGAGTTTGAATTTGAATTTCGGTTCGGTGGCGCGGAGAACCTTGATGGCCTCGCGCATGACTTCCGGGCCGATGCCGTCGCCCGCGAGCGCTGCGATGTTGAAAGTTTTCATTAATTTGAGCGCACAGTCTATTTTTTTCCCGCGTCGTGACAATGGAATTTTGCGAAGACAATGAATCCGCTTGCCCCCAATGTCAGCGAGCGTTTCAATAACGTAAACATGCGAGCACAAACCAAACGAATTATTTACGTTCTGCTGGCTGGCACATTTTTGATCGCCGGGCTCGCGGCATATTTGTTTTTTCAGTTTGCGCGGCCGGTCGGCAGTGGCCCCGCAGGTCCGGCGATTGGCCGAGAATTATTTTCTTCGGTTTGGACAAGCCGGCAGGTTTTGTTGGTCGGCTTGGGTGACAGCGTCACGGCGGGATTTGGCGCACGCAAAGGGTATTCATATTTTGACCGTCTGGTAAAAAATCCGGTGGATGAATTTTCAGAGGTGGACAGTATTTGTCTGGCTTCTGTCTTCCCAAAATTTCAGTTCATGAATCTGGCGGTTTCCGGGAGCACGTCGTCCGAGGTTCCGGCGCGGCAAATCAATTCCCTGCCCACGAACGCGCCAGATGTTTTTGGCATAGTGGCCATCACCACGGGCGGCAACGACATCATCCACAATTACGGTCGCACGCCGCCGCGGGAAGAGGCCATGTTTGGCGCGAGCCTGGAAGAAGCAAAACCTTGGGTGGAAAATTTCGGGAGCCGGCTGGAATCCACGCTGGCGCAAATTGAAAGCCGTTTTCCCGGCGGCTGCGAAATTTTTCTGGCGAACATTTTTGACCCGACGGACGAACTTGGCGACGCGGAGCGCGCCGGGCTGCCCGCGTGGAAAGATTCGATGCAGGTTCTCGACGCATACAACGCGGTTATTCGCCATGCTGCCGAAGCTCACTCAAATGTTCATGTGGTGGACATTCACGGCGCGTTTCTCGGCCACGGAATTCATTGCACGCAATTCTGGCATGCACATTTCGACAGCCACGACCCGCATTACTGGTTTTATTTCAACCTCGAAGACCCGAACGAGCGCGGCTACGATGTCATCCGCCGGCTGTTTCTGATTGAAATGGCAAAAAACAAGGATCGCTTCAAATAAATGCCGCTTCCCTACAAAATCGCCACGCTGCTTTACTGCTTCAACGAGCGCGGGGAAATCCTGCTGCTCGAACGCGCGCAGGAACCAAATCGCGGCCTGTGGAGTCCGTGCGGCGGCAAATTGAAGATGGATCTTGGCGAATCGCCTTACGCCTGCGCGTGCCGCG
>DMQW01000324.1:10541-10785 GCA_003455565.1 Limisphaerales bacterium | reverse complement strand
ACGGTTATCAAGGCCAGACGCACTGGCTGATGTTTTTGTTCGAGGTGAAGGTGAAATTAAAATCCTTGCCGCCGGTTCATGCGGAAGGGCGCTTTGAATTTTTCCCGCGCGAAAAGATTTTAGATTTAAAAATTCCGCAGACCGACCGCGAGCAGATCTGGCCGTGGTTCTGGCAGTTTCGCGGCGGCTTTTTTGCGGCGCACTGCCATTGCCACGCAGATGGGCGGAACGAGTGGACGCTGGA
>DMQW01000324.1:0-10248 GCA_003455565.1 Limisphaerales bacterium | reverse complement strand
AACATCGAACATCGAACACCCAACATCGAACATCCAATATTAGCGCGCGTTCGAGGTTTAATTGGATGTTGAGCGTTCGATGTTGGATGTTGGATGTTTCAAAATTTATGAGCGACCCCATCATTGACCTGCACAGCGACGATTATTTCATGGGCGAGGCGTTGCGGCAGGCGGCCAAGGCCTGCGAAAAAGACGAGGTGCCCGTCGGCGCGGTCGTCGTGCGCGCGGGCCGGATTATTGCCCGCGCCTTCAATCAAGTGGAAGAACTGAAGGACGCCACCGCGCACGCGGAAATGCTCGCGCTCACGCAGGCGGAAAATGCCGTGGGCGACTGGCGGCTGACGGATTGCACGCTTTACGTCACGAAGGAGCCGTGCCCGATGTGTGCCGGAGCCATGGTGCATACGCGGCTGGCGCGGGTGGTGTTCGGCGCGGGCGATGCGAAAGGCGGCGCGGCGGGCGGCGCGCTGAACCTGCTGCAATTTCCCACGTTGAACCATCAATGCGAAATCACGTCCGGCGTGCGCCTGGAGGAATGTCGCGCGCTGCTGCAAAGTTTTTTTGCCGGGCAACGGCGGGCGAAGAAGAATGGGGAAAGTTCCGCAGCGGTTTGAATCTGGAAAAAGAAAAAACGCGGCAACCTTGCGGCTGCCGCGTTTATGTTTGTTAACTTAAAAAATTACCAAGGGAAGCCAAACGATTGTATAGCCGTCGAGTTGGTGCTGTTCGCCAAAGACGTGTGCAGACCGCTGATGGTGACAGCTTGCACGCTGCCGTCGGACAGACCGATGTTGCCCGACTTTGAGTGCGTCTCCGTCGTCCAAGACCAGGCCCCAGTGAGGGTGGCGCTGGCAAAGGCGCCGCCCGTAGTGCCGTTGGGTGCGGCTCCCGTCGCATAGAGGCCGCGTGCGCTGGCAGAAGAGTTGCCAAACGCCCAAGTCGCGGCGGCATTGTTGAGCGTGCCCGCGTTACCGACATTCAAGTCACCATACATTATAATTTGCGGATCAACTTCCGAAGCGTCGCCATTGATGAAATAGCTGATTTTGCCCACCCCACCTTGTTGGGCAACCAATTGATTTACGGCAGGAGCAGCGGTGCCCAACACGTCGAGATAAGAGAAGTTCGTGGCATAATTGCCGTGTCCCACCAAGTTATCGGAAGGGCAACCAATGATTTTGGGCGTGGAAAGTTCGTTGGACATCACCATGAACGCCATGCCGGGGTTGTTGCGCGCAGGTGCTCCAACGCCGTTATGCATGAAATAGTCGCTGGCACCGCCTGATGAGGCCGGAACTGCCATGGGATATTTGTCGCCGTTATCACCGGACCAGATGCGGGTGGCGAGGCCGACCTGCTTGAGATTGTTGGTGCAACTGATTTTCTGGGCTTTTTTCTTGGCGGCAGCGAGGGCCGGCAGGAGCATGGCCGCAAGAATCGCGATGATCGCGATGACGACGAGGAGTTCGATGAGCGTGAACGCTTTCTTTTGTTTTTGTGTTTTCATAATTCGTTTGTGTTTTTTGTTTTCGTCCGGGTGCGAACACGGGATTCTAGAAGAATCGCCGCAACTGTCAATCGGATTTCTGATTCATCTTTAGCATTGGCGATGCCAAGAGTGTAACGGCGGAAAAGCCAATGAATCAAGAGTTTCAAATTCAGGAATCGCCGGCATGCGTGAAATTTTCACGCATAATGCGTGAACTTCACGCATCGGTGAAAAAGTTGTTCACAAAAAATGGCGCATTGCACCGCCGTTGGAGTCCAAGCTTTAGCTTGTTCCCGGAAAGCGCTGGCTAAAGCCTGAACTCCAGCAATTGCGAGGCAATGCCCAACGCTCCGTTCAACACGGTCAATTCAGTCTTCGTTTCGTGGCTTCCCGCCTTCGTGATTGATTTCTGCGCGCAATTGACGACACTGACCAACCCTATGGCCGAGCCAAAAGAAAATTTGCAGATGGAAAAAATCGTGTCGCTGTGCAAGCGGCGCGGGTTTGTGTTTCAGTCGTCGGAGATTTACGGCGGCATCAACGGCTTTTGGGATTACGGCCCGCTCGGCGCGGAACTCAAACGCAACGTCAAGGAACTCTGGTGGCACGCCATGACCCGCCAGCGCGACGACGTCGCCGGCCTCGAAGCGACGATCATCATGTCGCCGCAAATCTGGAAGGCCAGCGGCCATGTGGACACGTTCGCGGATTTAATGCGCGAATGTCCGCTGACAAAAAAAAGAGTTCGTGCGGATCAAGTCGAACCGCAATCTGGAATCGTGGTTCGTTTTTCCGGTATTTATAATTGCAAAGAAAACAGCACTCGCATTTCCAAAGTAGTTGAACAGTCTGCGCAGACGATTAAAACCAAGCAAGCAATCGAGGAATTATTCAAAAAGAATATTACTGATGGAGAAGTCAGGGAGATGGATCCGGAGAAGTATGATCATGCAAATGGCCCCGACCAGATCGTTGCATTAAGAGAAGCTGCGCAGAAACATTATGCTGACTGCGCTCACTTCCAAAGTTTTTCAATCTTGCTTCAGCCGGGCAAGCCTTTAGATAGCGCAAGAAAAGTTGCTAACCAATACTATTTTGAAAAGACGCATTCAGATGCATTCATTTTACTAGGGGAAAGTTCGGAAAAGGTAGAAAACTCAACCGATTTCCATCCCGAAAGTGGAGTTGAATTGACCGAAGCGCGTCCATTCAACCTGATGTTCAAGACTTACGTCGGACCAGTTGAAAGCGAAGATGGCATTGCTTATCTCCGCCCCGAAACCGCGCAGGCGATTTTCGCGCAGTTCAAAAATGTTTTGGAAACGTCTCGCCAAAAAGTTCCGTTCGGCATCGCGCAGGTCGGCAAGGCGTTTCGCAACGAAGTCACGCCGCGCAATTTCACCTTCCGCTCGCGCGAGTTCGAGCAGATGGAACTGGAATTTTTCATCAAGCCGGATGAAGTCATCGAAGCGATTCACGGCAGCGTGGCGAAGGCCTCTGAAATCTCAAATTCACAATCTGAAATTTCAGAACCGCAGCCAAACTGGGGCTGGGAAGCGTGGCACAAGTATTGGGTCGAGGAGCGCGTGCGCTTTTACGAAGGCATCGGGCTTTCGCGCGAGACGCTCGGTTTTCATCATCAGACGCCGGCGGAACTCGCGCATTACGCCCGCGCCTGCACGGACATTTTGTTCAAGTTCCCGTTCAGCAAAAAGGACGCGGATGGCAACGTGACCGGCGACGAGTTGGAAGGTATCGCCGCGCGCAGCGATTTTGACTTGAGCCAGCACCAGCGTTTCTCCGGCAAGCCGATGGGCGTGTTCGACGACGAGTTGCGCGCCGCGTGGGGTAAATTGCCGAAAGAAAAACAGGATGATTTGTGGAAGCGTTATTACGACAACCGCAAAAATTATCTGACGAAATCCGCCAAGCCGGATGAAACGGCGGAACAAATTCAGAAGCAGGCGACGGAAGACGCGAACGGTCTGGCGAAGGGCCAATACATTCCGCACGTCATCGAGCCAAGTGCCGGCGTGGATCGCCTGATCCTCGCGCTCATCGCGAATGCGTATTCTGAAATCACCGAGACGGACGACAAAGGTAAAACCGAAACGCGCGTGACGATGAAATTCCATCCGCGTGTCGCGCCGATCAAAGTTGGCGTGCTGCCGTTGCTGAAAAACAAACCGGAACTCGTCAAGAAAGCGCAGGAAGTGCGCGATTTGCTGCGTCCGTGGATGAATGTGTTTTACGACGAAGCCGGTTCGATTGGCCGCCGTTACGCGCGCCAGGACGAGGCGGGCACGCCGTTTTGCCTGACGATTGATTTCGACACGCTCGGCGAAAAACCGGAGTTGCTGGACACGGTGACGATCCGTTACCGCGACGACGGCAAACAGGAGCGTTTGAAAATCTCCGAGTTGCGCGACTGGCTGCTGGCGCGAATCCGTTAAGCAACTATACTGCCCGCATGAGCCAGCCCACCCGCATTTCTTACGTCATCATGGCGGTGCTGCTGGTGTTGATCGGCTGGCTGCATCTGGGGACGCTGGTGTTGACGGCGTTGTTTGGTTTCTTCGCGCTGCAGGTGTTCAGCTTTGGCCGGAGCAAGTTTCTCGGCGTAGCGTTGTATGTGGTGGTGGTGGCGCTCATCGGCTGGGGACTGTTTTATTTTTCGCGGCAGGCGTATCTGACGTTGCCGAAGATCGCGGAAACGACGATTCCCGCCGTGGCGGAATATGCCGAGCGGCAGGGCATCGAACTGCCGTTCACGGATTACGCGAGCCTGAAAACGCTCGCCATCACCGAGGTGCAGCAGGACGTGGCGAACGCCGGGCGGCACGCGCGGGAGGCGGCGTTCAAATTTGTGCAACTGCTCATCGGCCTGGTCGTGGCGGTGAGCTTGTTCCTCAACGCGAGCTGGGGTTCGGAGAACGACCCGGGCACGGCGCGCGACAGCCTTTACGCCACGGTGGTGCGGGAATTGAGCCTGCGGTTCCAGACGTTCTTCCGCAGTTTTGCCAAGGTCATCGGCGCACAGATCATCATCTCGGTCATCAACACCACGCTGACGGGCGCATTTTTGCTCTGGAACGGTTATCCGTATGTCACCGTCATCGTGGTGCTGACATTTTTGTGCGGGCTGCTGCCGATTGTCGGCAACATCATCAGCAACACGCTGATCGTTTTCGTCGGCTTCACCATTTCGCCGCGCATGGCGCTGATTGCGCTGATTTTTCTGATGGTCATCCACAAGCTGGAATATTTTCTGAACAGCAAGATCATTGGCGACCGCATCAAGAACCCGATGTGGCTCACGCTCATCGGGCTGGTGCTGGGCGAAAAATTAATGGGCATTCCCGGCCTGATTCTCGCGCCCGTCGTCTTGCATTACATCAAGGTGGAGGCGTCGCGGAACAAGGTCGCCGCCACGACCACGCCGGTCTGACTCATTATTATGGCGGCTGAAATCCCAACCACCGAGCTCAGGCCGAAACACGCGCCGACGCTTTACATCATCGCCGGCATCAAGCTGGCCAAGGGCCTGCTTTTGCTGTGTGTCGCGTTCGGCATTTTCGCGCTGGTCGGACAGGATTTGCAAGACGATTTCGAGCGGCTGGTGCGCTGGTTTGGCCTCGACCCGGAACGGCGCTTCTTTGCCAATATCGGTGACTGGCTGGACACCATCACTGCGGCCAACGTCAAAGTCATCGCCTCCGGCACCTTGATTTACGGGCTGTTTCTGTTCACCAGCGGTGTCGGTCTGGCGTTACGCGCTGCGTGGGCGATCTGGCTGGCCATCGGCGAATCGGCCTTCTTCATCCCGATTGAAATCTACGAACTCGTCCGCCGTCGCACGCCGGAGACGGACCTGCACCACGCGATGTTTGCGCATCCCAAAATAGGCCTTGCCGTGCTGCTGGCGCTGAACATCCTGATCGTCTGGTATCTTTTTGAAAATCGGAACCGGCTGTTCCGGCATCACCATTGAATTTATGAAAACCGCGCTCCCGTTTGAAGTTTCCGAGTTTGAAAACCTGCTGCGCAAGCCGAACAGCGACCCGACGGGCTTCGCCGGTTTTTTTAACAGCGGCGAAGTGTGGGTCGCGCGCGTCCCGGCGCGGCTCGACGTGATGGGCGGCATCGCGGATTACTCCGGCGCGAATGTTTGTGAAGCCGTCCTCGGCCACGGCATGTTGATGGCCTTGCAGGCGCGCACCGACCGCACGTTGCGCATCCGCTCCGCGCAAATCGGCCCGCGCAGCCTGCCGGTCGAGACGCGCATCCCGCTGGATTATTTTGCGTCCGGCGATGCCGTGGGCAATTACGCGCAAGTCCGTGAACTTTGCCACGCCAATCCCATCGCTTCGTGGGCGGCTTACATCGGCGGCAGCATTTTCACTTTGCTCAAAGAGGAATCCGTCGAACTGCCCTATGGTTTCAGTTTTTTACTGTTGAGCGCGGTGCCGATGAATGTCGGCATCGGCAGTTCCGCCGCCGTGGAAATTGGCACGCTCTCGTGTCTCAATGCGTATTTGAATTTGAAGCTCGACGGCGCCCGCATCGCGCGGCTTGGACAAATGGCGGAGAACCACGTCGTCGGCGCACCGTGCGGCATCATGGATCAAATCGCCGTTACCAGCGGACGCGAAAGCAAGCTCACGCACATCCTTTGCCGGCCCGGCTCGATTGTCGGCGAGGTGGAGCTTCCGCCCGGCACCGGTTTCGTCGGCATCAACTCGATGGTGCGTCATTCCGTTGCCGGCAACGCCTACGGCAACGTCCGCATCGGCGCGTTCATGGGTAAAAAAATCATCAACGAAATCCGCGCCCGGACCGGCCGCGCCGCGCTGAATTATCTCACCGAGATTTCCAGCGAGGAATTCAAGGCCGAGTATCAAGCGCAGATTCCCGAGACGATTCTTGGTTCCGACTTCCTTGCAAAATATAAAACGCACGACGATCCGGTGACCACGGTTCAACCCGACGCCACCTACCGCGTCGTCGGCCCAACACGCCATCCAATTGCCGAAAACGAACGCGTGCTGAAATTTATCGAGGCGCTCAACGCCGCCAAAGCCGGCGACGAAAAAGCGCTCGTGACGGTTGGTGAACTGATGCACGGCGCGCACGAAAGTTACCGCGACAACTGCCGGCTTTCCGTGCCGGAAGTGAATTTCCTCGTCGAAGCCGTCCGCAAACGCGGGCCGGAACTCGGACTCTACGGCGCAAAAATCACTGGCGGCGGAACCGGCGGAACCGTGGCCGTCTTTGGAAAAATCGCCGCGCTCAAGGAACACATCCCGCAGATCGCCACCGAGTATTCGCGGCGCGTCGGCGAAGTGCCGGACATTTTTGAAGGCACCTCGCCTGGTGCGATTGAATTCGGCGCCAAGCGCTACGCCTTCGGCGCGAACGGGTGGAAACGGTTCGACGTTTAAGACGAAAATGAACATCGAACATTCAACACCGAACACTAAACATCGAATGGCCAGCCGGATGTGCGCCAGCAGTTCGATGTTGGGCGTTGGATGTTCGGTGTTCGATGTTTTTCAATTTCCCAAATGAGTTCTGCTCAAAATCGCATTGTCCGCAAAGCCGTCATTCCCATCGCCGGCCTTGGCACGCGGCATTTTCCCGCGTCGCACGCGGTAAAAAAAGAATTGTTCCCCGTCGTCGGCGCCGACGGCATCGCCCGCGCACTTTTTCATTATCATCTGCTGGAACTTGAAGCCGCTGGCATCGAGGAAATCTGCATCATCGTCCAGCCCGGCGAAGATGAAATAGTGCGCGATTATCTGCGCGGCCCGGATGATGCGTATCTCAAGCGGCTGGAAAAATATCCCGCGCTGCTCCGCGAGGCCGAACAGATGCGCGGCTTCGCCAAACGTGTTTCCTTCGCCGTGCAGCACCAGCAGGAAGGCTACGGCCACGCGGTTTTCCAGACGAAAAATTTCGCGGCGGGCGAAGTGGTTTTGCTCGGCCTCGGCGACCATTTGTTTCGCGGCCAGCCGGTTTCGCCCTACCGCGAACTGGCGGACATGGCGAAAATTTCCGGCGGCAAAAGTGTTTCCGCCGTGAACCGGATTTCTGCCGCTGAACTCAAAGGTTACGGCACCATCGCCGGAACTCGTCGCGCGGAAAACCCACGCCTGATTGATGTTTCGCTCATCATCGAGAAACCCGCCGTCGCCGTCGCCCGCGAAAAACTTCACGTCAACGACCTGCCTGCCGGAACGTGGCTCGGCTGGTTCGGTATGCACCTCCTCGCACCTTCGATTTACGAAATCCTCGGCGAAATAATCCGCGATAACACGCGCGACAACGGCGAATTTCAGCTTACGCGCGCCCAGGAAATCCAGCGCCAGCGCGAAGGTTATCTGGCGCTGGAGATGACCGGCGCGGAGCGTTTTGACTTCGGCGTGCCGGATGATTTCGTCCGCAGCGTGCCGGCTTTCCGCCATGCGCCATGATTTTGTCACCATTATTTGCTTGCGCATATCGCGGTGGCCGCTTAACTAAAGCCATTATATTGAAATAGCCGAAGCCAGTATTTGATGCACTACATTCCAGTTCAGCTCCAACCAGAGAGGGTCGCTTGAGTCGCCCTTTTTCCCCGCGCAACAACGCTCCCAGCTCGTTCATCCGGGTCAACGGAAAAATCCGTGCCCGCGAAGTCCGGGTCATCGGGGCGGATGGCAAGCAGCTGGGCGTCTATTCGTTGAACGACGCGCTCAACCTTGCCCGCCAGCACGGCGTGGATCTCGTGGAAATTTCGGCGAACGCCGTCCCGCCGGTCTGCCGCATCATTGAGGTCGGCAAATACCGTTACGAGATGTCCAAAAAGGAGAAGGACTCGCGCAAGCATCAGCACGCCTCGACCGTGAAGGAAGTTCAGTTAAGCCCGCGCATTGACCCGCACGATCTTGGCATCAAGGTGGATCACGCGGTCGGCTTTTTGTGCGAAGACATGAAGGTCAAAGTCGCGCTCAAATTCCGTGGCCGTGAAATGGCGCACACCGAAGTCGGCTTCGAGGTCATGAAAAAATTCATCGCCGAAATCGCGCCGTTCGGTCATCCCGATTTTCAACCCAAGCTTGTTGGCCGCGCCATCAACCTGATGATCAGCCCGCTGCCGCGCAATAAACGCGCGAAAAATCCGCACGCCGTCGAGGAAGAAGAAGAATCGGATGACGAACAACCGTCCGAAGTCGAGGCCAAGCCGGCGCATCATGCGCCCGCCGAAGACCATGCTTCCAAGCCAAAAGTTCCGGTGACGGAACACCCGCAAACCGACGGTCTTAACCGCCCGTTCTCCAATCTGGAAGTCAAGTGAGCGGCTGCGCCTGACCGGCGCGCACCAGTTCGGGAAACCGGCAATCCGCGCAGACCGCGTTGGAGTGTTCGCAAAAATCGCGGACAATCTGCATCAAACCCTGCTGCGCCGCCGCGCCTTTCAAGCCGCGCGCATTTGAGGTTCCCAGCAAACGCTGCCGGGCAAGTTTCAAAACTGAATTATCTTCCGCCGCCGGCCACGCGAAGTAGCGGCGCAAGACTTCCCGCTGGATTTTTTCATTCCCGCCTTCCCGTGCGCGGATCCACAGCCACGGCAAAACGACGTTCACCGCCAAATCAGTGACGCGCGCTTCGCCCAATAATGGCTGCGGTTTTATCAGCCGCGTGGATTTGAAAGTCCAGTGCCACGACCAGAATTCATCGCGTTCCACCTGGAAAATTTCGTGGAGCGAATCAACTAATATGGTAGGACTGACCTGCCGGTCAGCCTGGCCGCGCGGTAACGCGGCCCCACCATCTGAAATTTCCGACGCGCACCAGTCTTCAATTTTTGAAACCAGATTTTCGTTGGCGAGCCAGTGCGACGCCAGTGCCAGCCGCCGCTGCGGATGGTTCGCCGGGCGCAGGCCGTGAAATTTCCACGTCGCGCGCGGCAAGACACAGTTTTCAAACGCGTCGCGTTCGCGCCACCAGATGTCCCAGACGCGTCGCAGAAACGTATCGGAACTTTTTTGCGCACGAGTCAATTCAGCCGGCAACAAACCGCTGACGCCCAGCAGCCGCGCCTGAAATTCAAAGGCGGAATTCGCGCCGCGCGCCCAGCGTGATTTCGTCTCCGCGAGATTTTGCATCGGCCAGATGTTGTGTTTGTAGCCGAGCGCGTGGAAAAGATTTTCCCACAAAGCCGCTTCCCAGCCGCCGTTTCTGGCGCGGGCGAGAATTACGGCGGCCTTGTTTTGAAAACGCACTTCGGCGGCGGCGCGCAACAGGTTTTCGAGCGGCGCGGCCTCCAGTTCACGAAGCGGCGCGGAACATTTGCCGCGCAGATTTTCCGGCAGGCCGGATTCGTTTTCCAATGCGAGGCCAAGTTCGGCGAGCGGTGCATCAAGAACATTCTTAAGCGATAAAACTGTTGCCACACCTGGGTTTGGTTTCGCTTCGTCCCAGACGACGTGCAGGATGACGCTTTTGAAATTCGGATTGCGGTCGTGGCCATGCGCGCGCCAACCGCTGGCTTGCAGGTCAATTTCCACGTCGCCGGAAATGGCTGGCTCATCGCCAATTTTCAAAACCGCGCCGCGAAAATCCGGTCCGCCTTCAACACTGGCAAAACCGGGATGAAACACGCGGATTATTTTGCCGTCGGCAGATTTCAGTTGATCGCGTTTGAGGCGCTGATGCTGCCAGATGGCCTGGAGCAATTTTTCCGGCGGCGTGGAACCGCCGTCGTGCAGCACGTGGAC
>DMQW01000054.1:12576-14182 GCA_003455565.1 Limisphaerales bacterium | reverse complement strand
CGGTAACGCCACATCGTTTTCGGGCGCGACTCAATCGCTGATTTCGTCAGCGACTTTTTAATGCGGTCATAATCGTAGGCGACTTCGAGCGGGCCGAAGTCGAACTCGCAAACGTGCGTGGCGTTGAGCGGATACTCGCGTCCGCATTCGCGGCACTTGAGCGCCTTCATGAAACCGTGTTGTTCACTCATAAATAAATTTATCGTAGCGGTGACTCGGTAGAGCGCCGCAAATTATTCTTTCAGTCAGCGGCGGTTTGCCGCCGCGCCGCTATGATTTCAGGGCAATAAAAAAGCCCCGACTCACAAGAAGAAGGGGCGACAAAACGGTTGCGCTGCTTCTCATTTTTCCCAAGCTAATGATGCTTGAGCTGGAATTGGCACCTGACATTGAAAACAAGTTCAATCGGTTGCCGTGGTGTCATCGGGCCAGTCCCTCAACCACTCGTCATGAGTCCGTCAAATCAACGGATGCGGATAGATTGATGCAACCAACGCTCGGTGTCAAAAAGTTTTTTCGGCAACGACAGTTTCCAGGCGTTCAAGATGAACTGAATCGGGTCTTGCATCTCCCGCAAATCGGTCGGAAAACAGGACTAAAATAATTTGACGTTTCGTGTTTTCAGGCGTAGAAATGATTTGTGTTAACGGTAATAGCGTCGGTTTTTGGCACAACGCCAATCTCGGTTCCTCACCAATTAGTTGTGCTACAAGCCGTGGGGTGTGCTGTATATTGTGGTTTTTTCTTTACTTGAACCGATAGCTTTGGTTGGCTGACCCAAACAAGATTATGTATCTTAAGAATCTCACGGTTTTTGGCTTCAAGTCCTTCGCGGACAAGACGGCGCTGAATTTTCAGCCCGGCGTCACGGCCATCGTCGGCCCGAACGGCTGCGGCAAATCGAACGTCTCCGACGCCATCCGCTGGGTGCTCGGTGAGCAGTCGGCCAAGGCGTTGCGCGGCGGCGAAATGGCGGATGTGATTTTCAACGGCACGGACGGCCGCAAGCCGATGGGCATGGGCGAAGTCTCGCTCACACTCGGCGGTGTCGGCGAAGAAAGTTTGCGCGCAGCGGGCGTCGAAGTTTCTTACGATGAAGTGACGTTGACGCGCCGGATTTTTCGCGACGGCGGCAGCGAATATTTTCTCAACCGCACGCCTTGCCGGCTCAAGGACATTCAGCAACTTTTCATGGGCACGGGCATCGGTCGCACGAGCTACAGCATTCTGGCGCAAGGCCACATCACGCAGATTCTTTCCAGCAAGCCGGAAGACCGCCGGATGATTTTTGAGGAAGCGGCCGGCATCACGAAATTCAAATCACAGAAAAAAGAATCGCTCCGCAAACTGGAATACACCGAGCAAAATCTTTTGCGCATTGCCGACACCATCAAGGAAGTGAAACGGCAGATCGGCTCGTTGCAACGTCAGGCCGGCAAAGCGCGCCGCTACAAACAGATTTCGCACGAATTGCAGCATCTGGAAACGCAGTTGGCGCGACATCAGTTCGACGTGCTGCAAGGTGAAATTTCCGAACGCCAGACCACGGTTGAAAATTTGCGCAACGAAATCGAGCAAGGCTCGAACGACGTTCTGCGTTTTGAAA
>DMQW01000054.1:11736-12380 GCA_003455565.1 Limisphaerales bacterium | reverse complement strand
GCGTTTTGAAAATGAAATTACGAAATTGCGCGAGCATCTTTCTGAACTGGAACACCAAGTCGCCGCGCAGCAGCAGCACGGACTGGAATTGAAGGCGGAGATTGACCGCAACGAAAGCCGCATCCAGTTCAACGAGGAACGCCTGCGCGAAATTGAATCGCAAAATTCCAAAGCCCTCGCTGAAATTACGCAGGCCGAGGAACGTTGCCACGCCGCGTCGAGCGAATTGCTCACCGTCACGGAACGTCTCACCGCCGCCGAAACCGCGCTGGCCCAGCACAAGGAAAATTTGCAGATGAAGCGCAACAATTTGCAGCAGGTCGAAAATGATTTGCGCGAACGACAGGAACAGTTGCGCCAGGCGCAGTCCGCCGCGTTCGCCGCCGCGCAGGATTTGTCGCGCATCCGCAACGAAATCAACGCGCTCGATTTGCAGAAGCAGGGCAATGTCGTCCGGCTGGAAAAACTTTCTGCCGAAAAAATTCAACTCGAAGTCGAGCGCACCGGTTTGGAATCGCGTTTGCAGGAATTCACCGCGAGCGTCGAGGTGGAAAAACTGAACGTCGCCACCACGCGTGGTTCCGTCGAGCAGCGGCAGAATCGGCTGCGCGAGTTGCAGACGGAATTGCAGCAGGCGTCCACCG
>DMQW01000054.1:6615-11588 GCA_003455565.1 Limisphaerales bacterium | reverse complement strand
TTGCAGCAGGCGTCCACCGAGCAGGACAAATTTTTGCACCAGCAATCCGACAAGCGTTCGCGTCTGACGGTGCTGGAGCAGCTTGAAGGTTCGCACGAAGGTTTCGATGCCGGCGCGGTCGCCGCGTTGCGCCAGTCACGCTCGGTCATCGGCTCGCTGGCGGAACGCATTCGCGTGCCAGATCAATTTGTCACCGCCGTCGAAAACGCGCTCGGTCATCATCTGCAACTTATCCTCACCGAGCAGCCGTCATCCGCGCAGGAAATTCTCGCCGACTTGACTGCGAACAAATCCGGTCGTGCCAGTGTCGCCGCTCTTGCCATCCGGCAATACCAGGATGAAAAGCAGCTTGCGTTTGTCGGCGAAATGTCGCCGGGTGAGAAAAGCGCCGCCGCGCAAAACGGATTGCAGAGCGGCCAGATTGTTCATGCGATGAGCGTGATTCATGCCGAGCCGTCGGTTGAACCGCTGCTGAAATCGCTTTTGGGCCGCACGTTCATCGCATCCGACCTCGGCACCGCGACGGCGCAAATCCAGAACGGCCACGCGGGCTGCGACTTCGTCACGCTCGGCGGCGAACTCTTGAGCCGTCACGGAATTTACACCGGCGGTTACTTGAGCAAGGACAGCAACGGCAAGGCACCGAGTTCCATTCTCGGCCGTAAAAACCAGATTTCTGAACTTCAAGCTGAATTGAACGAACTGCAAAATCTCGTCGCCGAGGCGAGTCGCAAGCGCGGCGAGTTGTTGAGCGAGCAGACGGAATTGCAGGCCAGTTTGCAGCAGGCGCAGACGGAATTGCGCGAGCAGGAAGTTGCCATTGCCACGCGCGAGGGTGAGTTCAAGGCGCTGCAAAATTCCAACCGCTTGTTGCACCAGAAAATCGAGACGGTCGTGTTTGAAGTGCAAAGTCTTGCCGCGCAGGAGCAGGAAGGTTTGCAGAAACGCGAGGCGCTCACGGCCAAGCTGAATGAACTGGAAGCGCGCGAACGCGCCGGTCAGGAACAGGTCGCCGCCCTCACGACGGAACTGGAAAATCTCCGGCAGGCGCGCGACGTGGCGAATGCGGCGTTGACCGAAAGCAAGGTCGCGCTCGCGTCGGATGAGCAATTGGCGTCGTCGTTCCGCCAGCAGCGCACGGCGTTGGAGCAGCGCATCCGCGAACTCACGCAGGTCGTCGAGCAGCGCAAGGGCGAATGTTCCTCGTTCGTTTCGCGCAAGGAACAGGCCGAGTCCGAGATTCAGGAATCGCGCGGCCAGATCGAGCGTTTGCAGCACGAACGCGAACAGGCCAGCGCGCAGACGGCGGAACTGGTCGGCCAGAAAAATTCGCAGGAGTCAGAAATTTCCACGCGCGAAGAAAATTTGCGCGGACAACGCAATCGTTTGACGGAATTGCAGAACTCGCGCGGTGCGGTGGAAGTCGAACTGGCGCAGAAGAACATGAGCGTGCAAAACCTGCGCGAAAAGATTCAGCAGAAATATCACCTCAACCTCGACGACATTCGCAGCGAGTGCATCACCATTACCTACGCCGATGAAGGTCCGGCCAAAGTCGAGACGCTTACGCCTGAAGAGATGGCGGCGAGCGGCGCGGCAACGGATTGGAATTCCGTGCAGCAACAAGTTGAGGCGTTGCAGACGAAGCTGGACGAGATGGGGCCGGTGAACCTCGTCGCCATCGAGGAATACGAGGAGACCGAGCAGCGGCATCAGTTCCTCACGACGCAGCACGACGATCTCGTGGCGGCGAAAATTCACTTGCTCGAAATCATCAACCGCATCAACACGCAGACGCGGCAGATGTTCGTGGAGACGTTCGAGAAGATCCGCGACAATTTCCGCCTCATGTTCACCGAGGTTTTCGGCGGCGGCAAAGCCGACTTGATTTTGTCCGACGAAAACGACGTGCTGGAAAGCGGCATTGAAATCGTCGCGCGTCCGCCCGGCAAACAATTGCAGAGCATCTCGCTTTTGTCCGGCGGCGAACAGACGATGACCGCCGTATCGCTGCTGTTTTCGATTTATCAGGTCAAGCCGAGTCCGTTCTGCGTGCTGGACGAATTGGACGCGCCGCTCGATGAATCCAACGTCGTGCGCTTCGTCGGCATTTTGCAGCGGTTCCTCGCGCACTCGCAGTTCATCATCATCACGCACAACAAGCGCACCATCGGCATGGCGGACGTGCTTTACGGCGTGACGATGCAGGAACACGGCATCAGCAAGATCGTCAGCGTGAAATTCCACAAGGCGGAGGAAGCGACGGCGCTGACGGGAAACTTGGAGTCGGCGGTGGCGAATTAATCGTAGCAGCCGACGTGAGTCGGCTCTAATTACAGTTTCAAATAAAAAGTTAGAGCAGACTCACGTCCCCTGCTACGAGATTTATTTTTACCACGAATAATGCACGGTGTAGGTCACGGTGCGTTCCTCATCAGGCTTGACCGGGATGCGGAACTCGATGGTCTGTGCGTCCTTCTTCGTGAACTCGTCGGACTTGGCGGTGAGATTCCAGTTGCTCCAGCGGTAGAGATGCTCGACGACGCGGATTTCCACGGGCGCATCTTTTTTCCGGTTGCGCAGCTTGATCTCAAACGTCTCGTCAATCCACTTGTCGGCGGTGTCCACGCGAAAGTTCGTCTGCTTGCGTTCGCCGATGAGGTCGAAGGCATTGCCGGTGGTCACGCGGACGGTCTCGTTGCGCGGCGTGTGGTCAATCTGGTTTTCGCCGACGAATTGCAACTGGCTGTCGGCGTCGCGGCGATAGAAGCGCAGCTTGCCCTTGGGCAGCGCGATGCCGAGCTGGTTTGTCTCGGCGTTCTTGAACTCGCGTTGGACGATGATTTTCTTGTTGTCGGAAGAGCCGTAGCCCTGGTCGTAATTCAAACCGTAAAACCGATAGCCCGTCGCGCCGTCATAAACGTAAATCGTGGGCGCGAACATCTTTTCGGCGTGAACGAATTCCACCTGCTTCGTCTCGCGGTCGTGCAACGTTGTCGGGCGCGCGATGGAATAGAGATGGAATTCGTCGAAGGCTTTTTCGGTGACGGCAGGAGCTTCCAAAGCATCCATCGCCCGGCCCGCCATTGCAGTAACCATCCGATAACGATTCTGCGGCGGCTGGATTTTATTCACGTCGCCGGCCATGAGTTTGATTTTAGCGTTCTCAAACGTCTTGCCGCTCGTGTTGTTCATCGTGATCCAGCCGACGAGGTCCACGAGATCGCCTTTTTCTGGCGAGACCAGATTGTAGCTGGCGCTCCAGTCGAAGCCGCCGGTGACGTAGCCGACTTCGGCGTCGAACACGCCGGACTTGTCGGATTGCAGGAGCCAGTTGAACGCGGGCTTGAGAATTGTGTCGCTGCCGAGGTCAGGGAAAAGCGGCTGGCCAGGCAGCGAGAATTGCAACTTGCCGTTGACCTCGATGATGGGCTGCTCGTTGCCGCCGCCGGGAACGTAGCCGCTGCGGACAATTTTGCCGGGAATAATTTCGCGAACCGCCGTGTTGTCCTTCATGCGGACGTTCTGGAAATCAATCGTCTTGCCTTCAAACAACGAGAGCAGCAGCGGCTCGCTCACCGGATCATTGCGATAATTTTGTTCGAGGATTTGCAATAAATGTTTCCCCGCCGGGTCGCGCAGGATGACGGAGTCCGGCTCCACCTGCGCGGTGGCGCCGGGGTAGCGCACGGAGTTCGCGCCGGGTTTCAAATCGAGCGGCACGGAGTCGCGCACGACGGCAAAGTTCTGGTTGTAGATGGTGAGCGCCGGTTCGGCGGCGGCGGGGAGGATCAGCGAACCGGTCAGGGTGATGGCAGTGATGATTTTTTTCATGGCTGGATTGGTGTTCAATGCTTGTAATGAATAACACGCGCGCTGGTGGAAAGTTGTCATATTGATGTAAAAGTCGCGTAAAACATTTGTGGTGGCTGATTGCGTTGCGTTCAATCTCAACTTTCATCCGCCGCTGGCAAGCAAAATCCAGAATTGACTCCGCTGCGCAAACATGGAGCAATTCCCGGCGTGAACCGAACTTTTCTCCGCTTTGTGTCAATGGCTTTTCTCGGCGGCTTGTTTTTTTTGGATTGTCATCAAGCTCGCGCGCTTGACCGCACGAACGTCGTCTTCAAGATTTTTCAGTTTCCGGCGGACAAGATTCCCACGATTGACGGCCAGACGAATGACTGGAACATCGTGCCGGAAAGTTACGTCATCGGCAGCGACCAGTTCGTGGATGACAACGGCAAACATCAGTTGTCCGATGCGTCGTCGCCGAAGATTCGTATCAAAGTCGGCTGGGTGGAAGGATTGAACCGGCTGTATTTTTTTTACGAGGCGGACGATGATTACTGGGATTTCGCGCAACCCGATTTACACAATGACACGTTCGAGCTGGTTGTGGACGGCGATTTGTCCGGCGGCCCGCTGATAGAAAAATTTTCGCCCGCGCGCGACATTCTCGGCCAGTGGGAGACTTATTTTACGCTGCAAGGAACGGCCGCGCAGAACTACCACATCTTCACGCCCGCCGATGGCAAAGACTGGTGCATGGCCTGGGGGCCGGCGCAGTGGCTGAAGGAACTGCCTTACGCGAACGCGGCTTACAACTACAATTTCAAGCCCGGCCAGCCCGGCCATCTGGTTTTGGAATTCTGGATAACGCCGTTCGATTACGCTGGTGCGGAAGGGCCGCAACGCGCGGTGGAATCGGTGTTGAAGGAAAATAAAATTCTCGGACTGTCGTTCGCCGTGATTGATTACGACGACGTGAATTCGGGCGGCACGAACAACGGCTTTTGGAATCTGTCGCGCCATCACACGATGTATGGCCAGGCGGATCAGCTATGCGCATTCAAGCTCATGCCGCTGGAGCCGCAATTCAGCAAGGCGATTGACGCGCAGTGGAGTTTTCAAGTCGTGGACATGGAGCGGAGACTGGTCGCGTTCAAGGATTTGTCCGTCGGCGAAATCAA
>DMQW01000054.1:0-6287 GCA_003455565.1 Limisphaerales bacterium | reverse complement strand
TTCACGCTTACAAAAAACCTGACCACTACGTCGTGGTGCTGAATGTCGAAAGCCCGGCGGGCAAATCGCGTCGCGCGAAAGTCTGGGACGTGGCGGTGAAATAAATTTCCATGAAAATAAAACTGCTTCTGCTCGGTGCGCTGTTCGCATTGAATTTTTCCCTCTCGGCAAAAACTTTTAACGTGCTGGACTTCGGCGCGAAAGGCGACGGCGCGACGCTCGACACGGCGGCAATTCAGCGGGCGATTGACGCGGCGGCAGGCGATGGCGGGACGGTTTTGATTCCGCGCAAACACACGTTTCTCGTCGCCACCTTGGATTTGAAGGGCGGCATTGATTTTCATCTCGATGGCGAATTGATCATCAGCACCAATCAAAGCGATTACGCCAGTGACGGCGTCATCACCGCGTCGAACGCGCCGAATCTGAAAATCACCGGCGCGGGAAAAATCAGCGGGCGCTCGCTGTCGTTTATGACCGGCTACGAGGCGACGAATGAATGGTGGCTCTTCAAGGAGTGGCGGCCCAAGATGTTCGTGCTGACCGGTTGCACGAATCTCGTCGTGCGCGACATCACCTTCGGTGACGCGCCGTTCTGGGGTCTGCACATGCTTGGCTGCGAAAATGTGCTGGTGGATAACGTGACCGTGGAAAACCGTCTCGACGTGCCGAACTGCGACGGCATTGATCCCGACCATTGCCGCAATGTGGAAATCAAGAACTGTCATCTCACCTGTGGCGATGACGCGATTGCCATCAAGGCGACACGGCAGACGAATGACTTTGGCGCGTGCGCGAACATCCACGTTCACGACTGTGTGATCCGCACGCAAGACGCCGGTTTGAAGATCGGCACGGAGACGACCAGCGACATCCACGACATCTTGTTTGAGCGCTGCAAAATTCTTTCGAGCAGCCGTGGTCTTTGCATCCAGTTGCGCGATGGAGGCAATGTTTTCAACGTGACGTTCCGCGACATCAAATTCGTTTCGCGTTATCACAGCGATCCGTGGTGGGGCCGGGGCGAGGCGATTTCCTTTACGGCGATTCCGCGCACAGTTGCCACCCGGCTCGGCAAGCTGCATGACATCGTCGTTGAAAATGTTTCCGGTCGCGCGGAAAACAGTGTGCGCATCAACGGCACGGTGGCCAGCCGCGTGGAAAATGTGCGGCTAAAAAATGTTTCGGTGAAACTAGGCCGCTGGACGAAATACCCGGGCGGTGTGTTCGACAATCGTCCGACGAAAGTTCTCCCGCCAGTTGAAGCGCACGCGACGGATGGCTTTAATCTCCGGTTTGTGGATAAGATCAGCCTGGAAAACTGTTCGGTTGGCTGGGAAAAGAATTGTCCTGCCAGTTTCAAGAATTCACTTCGCGCCGAGAATGTGACGGCATTGAAGATGGTAAATTTTTACGGGAATTCAGCCGCGCATCCGCTGGTCGTGCCATGATGAACCCTTTGTCTGGCAGAAGGAGCCAGACTCCATAATAAGAAACCCAGCGGTGGGTTAAACCACACGCTGGGCATTGAAGCTGGAACCTTGTGTCAGTTATTTCTGCGCGGCTTTAACCCTGGCCCAACGCGCCTTGGCGGCGGCGGAAATCTTGGCGCGGGCGGCGGCGCTCATCTTGCGCCTGACTTTTTTCGGAGCCAGGCTGGCGAGAGGCTTGTCGCCCTTGATCTTGGCCCAGCGCGCCTTGGCGGCGGCGGAAATCTTGGCCCTGGCGGCGGCGCTCATCGTGAATTTCTTCTTCGGTGCTGTCGTAGCCGCAACCTTGGCGGCGGGCGAACCGAGAAGCTGGTTTAACTCTTTTTCAAGAGCTTGAATTTTTTCTTTAAGCGCGGCGGCATTGCGCAATTGTTGGGCTGACAGATTAGTTATTGAATTCATATGTGCGCTTATTAAAGCATTTTTGCCGGGAATGTCAAGATACAGTATCCGATTTTGTCTATGCCTTAAAGTAGGAGCTGTCCGGGACGGTTGTTGAGTCATGGATTAAGAACAGTTGGCGGCCCTGTAAATATGTTTGAAGTTCTCGAATCAGTGTCGCTTTGACGGCGGCTCCACCTTCCATTAACTTCTGGCCACCATGTCATCGCCAACCGAACATCCCCGCGACCCTTTGCACGGCGTCACGCTGGAGACCATCCTCAATCAACTCGTCCAGCGACATGGTTGGTCCGAAATGGGGCGGCGTATTCCCGTCCGCTGTTTCCAGTTCAATCCGACGGTGAAGTCCAGCCTCACCTTTTTGCGGAAAACGCCGTGGGCGCGGAAAAAAGTGGAAGACTGGTTCATCGGGGAGCTTTAGGCGAAATGTCTCCAATTGTTTTGCCTGATGGAAATGAAATTTTCTTAAATTAGAATCACATGAGCGGAAACAAACGTATTCCCACCGACGGCGGGCAAAGCTTGAGCCATAATCCCTTTGCTGCGCTCTCCAGCGCAGGACTGCCACTGGCACCGGAAATTTCGCCGAAAGATTTCGCGCAAGAAACTGCTGCAAAACCGGCGAAGAAGAATCGTGGCCGCGTGGACATCATCCGGCAGACGGCCGGTCGCGGCGCCAAGACGGTAACGGTGGTGAAGAACTTTGTCGGCATCGGTCTGCCGGAAAAAGAGCAACTGGCCAAGGCGATGCAGCGCGCCTGCGGCACCGGCGGCACGGTGAAGGACGGCCAGATCGAAATTCAAGGCGACAAGCGCGCGGAAGTCGCACGCATTTTGACCGAGGCAAATTTTCGACCGGTGTTCGCGGGCGGATAAATCTGTTTCAGGCGAGCAGTTCCTGAATTTCGTCCCAGTTCAGCGACGCGGCGAATTCCTCCTCGCCGCCAATCGTCGCCTGGATGATCTTGCGCTTGCGGTTTTGCAACGTCAGGATTTTTTCCTCCACCGTGTCGCGTGTGATGAGTTTGTAGCTTGTCACGACTTTGGTTTGCCCGATGCGATGTGCGCGGTCGGTGGCTTGGTCTTCCACCGCCGGATTCCACCACGGATCGAAATGAATAACCGTGTCCGCGCCCGTCAGGTTCAGACCCACGCCGCCCGCTTTCAGGCTGATGAGAAAAACCGGAATCGCCGCGTTAGTTTGAAATTTTTTCACCACCGCCGCCCGGTCGGTGGTCGAACCGTCGAGATAACAAAACTCAATTTTCTCTTCCGCCAACCGCTCCTTCAAAAGCGTCAACATCCCGACAAACTGGCTGAACACCAGCAGGCGATGGCCGCCGTCAATCACTTCCTCCAGGAGTTCGCCGAACATCTCCAGTTTGCCCGACGCATTCGCCGGATTCACGTTGTCCAATTTCAACAGCCGCAGATCGCAGCACACCTGGCGCAACCGCAGCAGCGCGGTCAACACCACCATGCGGCTCTTGGCGATGCCCTGCGCGCCGACGGCTGCCAGCACTTCCTTGCGGCTGGCTTCGAT
The DNA here is from genome assembly GCA_003455565.1 of Limisphaerales bacterium. GTDB lineage: Bacteria > Verrucomicrobiota > Verrucomicrobiia > Limisphaerales > UBA11358 > UBA11358. The sequence goes on along the minus strand of DMQW01000054.1, from coordinate 2,852 downwards.
GACCTGCTGATAAACGCTGCGCTGATCCGGTGTCAGTTCGCAGAAAGAAATCTGTTCGAGCTTTGCCGGCAAATCCGCCGCGACCTCTTTTTTCAAACGGCGCAGCATGAACGGTCGCAGCCGCCGCGCCAGCCGCGTCTGGGCTTCCGCGTTTTTTTCCTTCGCGATGGGCAATTCATAACGCTCATGGAAATCTTTCGCCGTGCCGAGATAGCCGGGCATGAGAAAGTCGAAGATAGACCATAAATCCAAAACGGAATTTTCCATCGGCGTGCCGGTCAGCACAATCCGATGCTTCGCCCTCACCGCTTTCACCGCCTGCGCGTTTTGTGTCTGGCGATTCTTGATGTGCTGCGCCTCGTCGAGCGCGACGGTGTCAAACTCCAGTCCGCGATATTTTTCCGCATCACGGCGGATGAGCGCGTAGCTGGTCACGACGATGTCGCTCGTGGCAATTTCGTTAAACCGCGCGTGCCGTTCCGGCCCGTGCAACGCGAGAACCTTTAGTTCCGGCGTAAATTTTTTCGCCTCGGCCACCCAGTTGAATACGAGGCTCGTCGGGCAAACGATCAGATGCGGCTTCGTAGCAGCCGAGGTGACGAGGCTCTGATCAATTTCCGATTTCCAATTTCCAATTTCCGATTTTGAAGATAGAGCCTCCTCACGTCGGCTGCTACAATTCTTGAGAAACGCCAATGTTTGCACCGTTTTCCCAAGTCCCATCTCATCCGCGAGAATGCCGCCGAAGCCGTTCGCGCGCAAAAAGTGCAGCCACGCCACGCCTTGTTTCTGGTAAGGCCGCAGCACAGTTTCCAAATCGCCGAGCGGCGGACATTCCAGTTTTGCTTCACCACTTTGTTTCGCCGCGCGGTCGCGCCACGCCGTCGGTGCCTGGACTTTCCAATCAGTGTGCTGCCGCAAAGTCGCTTCGAGAAAACCCGCCTGCTTGCTGCTGATGCGATAGCCCGTCGCATTCTGCTGCGGTGCGCAGTCGAGCAGAACCTCCTGCAATTCCTCCACCGCGCCAGTGTCAATCACCGCCATCCTGCCGTTCTTCAAGCGTGTATGATTTTGCCCTGACAAAATTAGCCGCTGAATCTCCGCCGCCGAAAAAGTTTCCCCGCCGCTCGCCGCGAACACGACGCCGAGATCAAACCATTGCACGCCCGACGACGTGATCTGAAACTGCGGCTCGACGCGCTCGATGTTTTTCAACGTGCGGTTTTCCAACTGTTCGTCCAGCGTCACGCTCCACTCGCGTTGTAGTTTTGGAAATTCCCGCGCGAGAAAATTCAGCACGGAACTTTGTCCAAGCAACTGCAGCTTCCCGTTGGCGTCGGGACTGGAAAAGCCGTTGCGTTGCAAACGCGCCAGCGCCGCGCACTCGGCGCTGAAATCGCGGGTGGAATAGCGCGTCGGCACTTCGGGGTCAGGCAGCCAGATATTTTCATCGGACGCGGTCACGCCGAGGGTCATGATGCGCGAGCCGTAGGCGCATTGCAGCAGCGCGCTCAACTGCGCGAGACCGCCTTTGAGCGCGAGCAGGAAACGCGGTGCCTGTAGTTCGAGCGAAAAATCTTCCAGCTTGAAATTCACTTCCAGTCCGTCCGTTGCCGACAACTGCGGCCATTGCTGGCTCAAGAACTGCGGCACTTGCGCGCGCGTCACGCGCACCGGCGCGCGAAACACGTCCTTCATCGTCGTCGGCAAACCGAGCGGCTGCAACGTCTGCTGCTGCCAGACCCAATCGCCAGCCATCACGAGCGCCGGTGTTTTATCTTTCAACGACAGGATGATTTCACCATTCGCCTCCAGCGTGGCGCGCAGTGGCAGCTTGAACGGCGTCTTGGTGACTGTGACGGCACTGGCTTTGCCGAGTGTGATGTTCTCGTGTTCCACCAGCAGCGGAATCAGCGCGGCGAAATCCTTCGTCTCCATTTGCAGCAGCGCGGGCGTCTCACAGTTCGTCAACGTTTCGAGTTGCTCGATGATGGTGTTGTCCTGCGACGAAAATGCGAAGGCGCGTCCCTTCGGCAGCGCATTCAGCGGACACCGCCCGCCGCCCCATTTCGCTTCAAACACCAGCATCACTTTACCGCGCGCGAGCGCCTGGTCAAAGTTAGGCGGGAAAATGATGAACAGTTCGGCTGGTTCACCGCTGGCTTCGCGCAACAGCGCGGAAGTTTTTTTAACCGGCAGAGCAGGGGACGGTCGCGCCGGAGCCGGAGCGGTTTTTTGCGCTTTCAACCAATGCAATCCAACGGCGACGCCATGCGCGCAAATTTTTCCCCACTCGCGTGCCTCGCGACAATTGCAGAGATTCTCGATATCAATGTCGTTGTGGATCAGCATCGAAGCGCGATAAGAACTTTCGCTGGATTGCACGACGCCGCGCAGCAACGGCGGCGCCCAGTAGGAACTGGCCACCTGGCCTTGTTCAAGGCAGGCGCGAGCGCGCTTCATCACGTCCCAACCGGCGGCTTTGGCGAGCAATGCTTCTGTGAGTTCAACGGACATTCCAATCAATATGCGGGCGGAATGTGCGGCTGAAAATAATTAAAAATAGTTTGTCCAGTTTTTCGGTTCGCGGACATCATTAGGTAGATGACCGAACTGGATGACCATGAATTGCTCGCCGAATTCGCCCGGAACGAATCCGAGGCGGCGTTTGCCGCGCTTATTGTGCGGTATGTCAACCTCGTCTATTCCGCCGCGCTGCGGTTCACTGGCAATCCACATCACGCCGAGGAAATCACGCAGGCGGTCTTCATCGTTCTGGCGCGCAAGGCCGGCAGTCTGCGGCCCGGCACGGTGCTGTCCGGCTGGCTGTATCAAACCGCGCGGCTGACGGC
>DMQW01000125.1 GCA_003455565.1 Limisphaerales bacterium | reverse complement strand
GCAAAAGCCCTAAAATAAACGGCAATGAAATTTGCCCTGGCCATCTCGGTTTTCGTCCTGTTCGCCTTCTTCATCAGTTGGGGAATTCTGCTGCTGCTGGCGGGTCATCCGCCACTGCTCGTCTGCGCCCTGCTCCTGTTCATCGGCACGTTCATCAAATACGGCTGCCTCTCGCACTAAAGCTTTTTATTTCGTCGGCACCGGAAATTTCAACTGCATCGCCGTCTGTATCTGCGCCCACGTTGGGCAGTTCAACCCTTTCGTTCCCGCCGCCACGCCTGTTGCGTAAGCCGTCGCCGGTGAAGTTCCTTGAACAACAAAAGACTGTCCACCATAAGAAAAGATGGCGGTGCCGGGCAACGCCAGATCCACCTGCGGCGAGAAATTGGCATACGACGCCAGCTGCCCCGGCTGCCCCAAGGCCGTGACATCATTCACGCCGGGAATCGCCGCCGGATACGTCGGGGCGCTGACCGGCTGGTTGCCCGCCGCCGCAAAAATGACGATGCCTTTGGCGAGCGCCTGATTGACGATGTCGTCGAGAATGGGGCTGTCCGTGGTGCCACCGAGGCTCATGTTGAGGACCGTCGCACCGCCATTCACCGCCGCCTGAATGCCAAGCGCGACGTTCCAACTGGTCGTTGTTTCACTCGAATCATAAACCACCACCGATAAAATCCTCACCGGACTTTTTCCGTTCGACGCCTGCGCAATGGCTTGCCAGATTGAGTTGGCCATGGCCGTCCCGTGCGTGGGCACCGGCGAATTGTTTGTCGCCAAGTCGCCCACCACGGAAATCGCCGGCAACATGATCGGGTCGAGCTGGCTGCCGAGCGATTGCACCTGCGTGTCAATCAAACCGACGACCGGACTGCAAGGATCGTTCTGCTTCGGAGTCTCCAGCGTGAGCGGGGGCGTAGAACTTGCGGGCGCATTCGCAATCGCTCGCGGCGCGGGCGGTGGATCAAAAATATAATTGTAATCCACGGCGGCAACGTCGCTGTTGTTCTGAAGTTTTGCGAGCGCCGCATCCGTGGCCGCAGCGTCAGGAAATTCCAAACGATAAATCCCCAGCTTGTCATCGCGCCCGACCACTTTTGCGCCGAGCGATTTCGCCAGCGCGTCAATGTCCGCGCCCGGCTTGAGTTTTACGATCAATTCATTGGCGACGTGCCGCTGCCGCTTCACCACCGGCTTGACCGGCTTGACCGGCTGCGTGGCATTTTCCATCCGCGTGGTAAAAACGTAAAGTTGCGACGGCTCGTTGGTCTTCGGCACTAGTGCGAAATTCAGATCGCCGAGCAGTTTCCGCAACGCCTCGCTGGAAGGCAGGCGGGAAAATTTTGCATCCGTCGTCTGCGTTATGCCCGGCTCCACAAAAATATGCCAGCCGGTCTGGTGCGCGATGTCTTCCAGCAACGGCCATAGCTTTTCACCGTGAACATCCGCGTCCACGTGGCCGGTGGCGTTGTCCCAGACAATCGAATTTGTCACCGTCGCCGCGCGCAGAAACGTGGCACAGCAAACCGTCAAGGCGAGCAGCAGGAAAATCTTGGTGCGGTGCATGATTTAATTGATGGTTTGATGGCGTGGCAGGCGAAAGCGTTCAGACAATTATTTCTTCAGGACGGTTTTCACCCAGTCCTGATTGTCGAGATACCAGCGGATCGTCTCGCGGATGCCGTCCTCAAATTTGTGCGCCGGCGTCCAGCCAAGCTCGCGCTGAATCTTCGTCGCGTCAATCGCGTAACGGCGGTCATGACCGGCGCGGTCTTTGACGAATGAAATCAGCTTGCGCGAATTGCCGCCGAGCTTGGGCGTAAATTCGTCAATCGTGTCACAGATCAATTCCACGATGCGGAGGTTCGCCCATTCGTTGTGGCCACCGACATTGTAAGTCTTGCCGAGCTTGCCGCGATTCAAAACCGTCCACAACGCCTCGGCGTGATCGCGGACGTAAAGCCAGTCGCGGACGTTCATGCCGTCGCCATAGACCGGAATTGCCTTCCGTGCGAGCACGTTTTGGATGATGACCGGAATCAGCTTTTCGGGAAATTGCAGCGGGCCGTAGTTGTTCGAGCAATTCGTGATGACCGTCGGCAGGCCGTAAGTGTGATGATATGCGCGCACCAGCATATCACTAGACGCCTTGCTCGCGGAATACGGCGAGTTCGGCGCGTAAGGCGTGATCTCGGTGAAAAGCCCCATCGCGCCAAGCGAGCCATAAACTTCATCGGTCGAGACATGATGAAATTTTTTGCCGGAAAAATTGCCGTTCCAAAATCCACGACAAGCCTCAAGCAGATTAAATGTGCCGATGATGTTCGTGGAGATGAAATCCCCCGGCCCGGTGATGGAACGATCCACATGCGATTCCGCCGCGAGGTGCATGACATGCGTAATGCCGTGCTGCTCGACGACACGCAGCGTGGCGGCCTTGTCGCGCAAATCCACCTTCTCGAAAACGTATTTCTTATGGCCGGAAACTTTTTCCAGATTCGCGAGGTGGCCGGCGTAAGTAAGGCAGTCGAGATTGACCAGCTTGGTGATGCCCGGCTGGTCAATGACGTGGTGAATGAGATTCGAGCCGATGAAACCCGCGCCGCCGGTGATTAACAAGTTCATGGTTGAAAGTTGATGGTTGAAAG
>DMQW01000406.1:3769-6079 GCA_003455565.1 Limisphaerales bacterium | reverse complement strand
GGCTGTTGCGCATTTTTTTCCTGCCAACGCATCGCAAGCCGTCACGCATTGCCACGCGGCAGCGGCCATCAGTCCTTCGCCGAGAATACGTTTCGGGCTGACGCGCGAGCCGGTCCAATCACTCCACGCCGCGCGTTCCGCCGCGTCCGTGCGCGGGCTGTCGCCGATGCCATCGCAGAGAAGTTCGCCAGGAGAATTTTTGCTTAATTGCCCGCGCATGGCTTGCGCAGCTTGCGTCCGGTCAAGCCGTGCAGAATAAGTGTGTGCATCGGTGATGGCGACCAGTTCGGCACCGGCTGATAATTTTGGATCGCGGCACAAACACAGCGCGCCCGCGCCAGCGGCGACGATGGCCCGGCGATCGAGATGCCAGAGTGCGTCCGCGATGATCCAGTTGGTTTCTTCTGCACCGATAACGAGGCACGCATCCACGCGATTTTCTTCAAGCCATTGCGCGCCGAGTGCGACGCCTTGCAAAAATGCGGATGGATCGCCCACCAGAGAATAAGCGAGCACCACATTTTCCAGTAGCGCGGCGATGTGGCTCGTCGGCGCGGCATAAACCGTTTCGGGAAAAACCAGCGGACTGGCCGTGGCCGGATTCTTCAACGTCTCGTCATAAAAACGGCAGGAGTATTGCACGCAGCCGGATTGCAGACAGACGACGATGCCCAACCGGCAATTTTTTGCGTCAGGATTGGCTCGCAGTCCGGCCACGGCTTCAAGTGCGGCGGCGGCGGCGTAATGCGTGATTGGACTGGTGCGACGCAATCGTGGATGCGCCAGAAATTCAGGACGCACGGGCGGGTTCGGCACCAGCCGCGCTTGGAGTGGTTTTTCCCAGCCGGGTCGCACCAACGGTTGAGTGGGCAGCGGCTCGCCTTTGTCCAATGCGTCACGCAAGGCGGCGACATTCCAGCCGGCGGGCGATACCGCGCCCAATCCCGCCACGAAAATCCGGTTCATGCCCACCTCCTCAAAATCAAAGTTGCATTGACACCGCCGAAACCAAACGAATTGGACAACACGACATTCACGCGAGCATCTTGGGGCTTGTTGACAATCGGAAATTTGCAGGCCGGGTCGGGCGTTTCAAATTCAATTTCCGGCGGAAGCCATTGTTCGCGCAAAGCCATCAGGCAAATCACCGCCTCGACCGCGCCGGCGCCGCCGAGCAGATGGCCGATGCTGGCCTTGGTGGAACTGACCGGCAAAGTGGTGGCCCGGCGGCCCGCCCATTCGCTGATCGCGTGTGCTTCGGAACTGTCGTTGAGCAACGTGCCGGTGCCGTGGGCGTTGAGGTAATCAATTTTTTCGGGCGTGACGCCGGCGTTCGCGCAGGCCTGCTTCATCACGGTCAAGGTGGTGTTGCCCTGCGGATGCGGCTGGGTGAGATGATGCACATCAATGGATGTGCCGTAGCCGATGAGTTCGCCCAGAATGGCTGCGCCGCGTCGGCGCGCACTTTCAAGAGTTTCAAGCGTGACGACAGCCGCACCTTCGCCCAGCGCCAGCCCATCGCGCCCCGCGTCGAACGGACGGCAGACCGTGGGCGAAAGTGCCTGCAAAGAATCGAAGCCCGAAAAAACCAGTTCGCCAAGCGCGTCATAACCGCCGGCGACAACGCGTTCGGCCTGGCCGCAACGAACCAGATCCCACGCGTGGCCGATGGCGTTGCTGCCGGAGGCGCAGGCGTTCGAGATGATGGTGATCGGCCCGCTGAAACCGAAGGCGTCGAGAACCATCCGCGCTTGAACCTGCGGTTGGTAGTGGATGGCCCGCGTGGCTTGCTGGCGATGCCACAATGGTTGTTGCACCGCCTGCCGGTAATAAGCTTCTCCCAGCAACATGCCGCCCGCCGTCGTGCCGAGAACCAGCGGCAGATTTTCGGCGGATTCCCAACCGGCCTGCTGCCATGCTTCCTGCGCGGCCAGCACCAGCATCGTGCCGGCGCGGTCCAGCCGGGCAAGCTGGCGACGGTTGAGGCGGGTCGGCGGAAGGATTTCCGGCAAGTCAACTTCCGCTGCGACTTTTACGCGCTGGCGACTGACATCGAAAAGCGACACCGGTCGAAACGCCCGGCGTCCGGCGCGGAAACCTTCCGCGTTCAGCTTCCAGCCCAGACCTAAAGCCGTGACAATACCCGCGCCAGTAATGACCACTCGCGGTGGTGCGGCCGGCGACGGTGAGAGAGGAAAAAGCATGGGTAATGAGTGGAGCACAAGTTAATCCAAGCAAGACAACTGTGCCACGCTCAATGTGCTGGTGCGATGGAGTCGCGCCTTCCTTCCGGCCAACTGGCAGGTTGGC
>DMQW01000406.1:0-3384 GCA_003455565.1 Limisphaerales bacterium | reverse complement strand
CCACCGCCAAGCGAATAGTAGGGGATAAAAGCTTTCTCGGTGTCGCTGTAGGTCCAGGTCTCCGCGCCGTCGCTGTTCAGGGACGTGCCTCTCGGATTGCCAATCGCCTGGCGCACTTCATCCTTGGTCATCCCGACAGTCAAGCGTTCTTCCCTGGGTCGCGTGTCCTTGGCCGACTTGACCGGTTTGGGCTTCGCTGGTTCCTGGGATTTTTGTGCTTGGTCAGAAGCGCAGCCGCAGAGACCGAGCAACGCGGCCGAAGCGAGCAGACTGATAATAGACGATTTTTTCATGGTTTTGTGCAGGATTTTGTTTGTTGTTCTTGATGATATCCAACCTTCGGCTTGAGCGTCACCCATCAAAAGGAAAGGGTCAAGAATTTATGTGTTTTTTTGCAACTTCAATGCCGGAATGGGAACCGCCCGACAATTTTGCCTCGATTCGCGGCGGGATTAATTTCAAGCTGTCGCCATGCTTGAACCGACAGCCTGTGCCACCGTGATTCCCTGTTTCAATGAGTCTGCCAGCATCACGACTCTGGTCATGGCGGTGCGCCAACAGCTCCCGTTCGTGCTGGTCGTGGACGACGGTTCGACGGATGACACGGCGAGCCTCGCTAAAAGTGCCGGTGCCGTCGTGGTCAAACATGAACGCAATTTGGGCAAAGGCGCGGCGCTCAAAACTGGATTGTCGCGTGCGCTGAAGCAGGGTTATGAATGGGCGGTGACGCTCGATGGCGATGGCCAGCACGCGCCGGAAGATTTGCCCGCGCTGTTGCGCGGTGCCGAACAAACCGGGATATTACTGGTGATCGGAAACCGCATGAATGATGCGCGGAAAATTCCCTGGCTGCGCCGGCAGGTGAACCAGTGGATGAGCCGGAAACTTTCGCAACGCGCGGGGCGGCCTCTGCCCGACACCCAATCCGGCTTCCGGCTCATCCACCTGCGCACCTGGGCGGCACTGTCGCTGCACACGGAACATTTCGAGGTTGAATCCGAAATGTTGCTGGCCTTTCTGGCGGCGGAACATTCGGTCGCGTTTGTTCCCATCCAGGTCATCCGCCGCCGCCGGAGCAGCCACATTCGTCCGGTGACGGATTCGTTGCGCTGGTGGAAATGGTGGCGCGGACTGGAGCGGCCACCGGCACCGCCGGTTGAAATCGAAAGCGGCCGACCTCACGCATCGCAACCAGAATTCAACCGGGCGTTCATCCGCTGAACCCGCGTTCCCATAGCTCTTCGCCTATTTAGAAGTTTGTTTTATCAACTGATCCAATTGAAGGTTCGCAACTTCGATCTTGCCGGAGACAATGTTTGTAAAGATGCGATCCAGTTCTGCAGATATGGCGATGTTGGTCAAAGATTGTCGCCGCAGATTGTAAAACCGGAGGGCCATGGTCAGATCATTTGTGTTACGGGAAAAATCGGATTCCAAGTATTGTCGGCGAAAATCCTGAATAATCCCCAAATCCCGGTAGCCGTATTCCTGCGTTGGTTCGACCATTGAGCCTTCGCCAAAGTCATTCCAAGTGACGACCTGAACAATGGCCGAGGAGTTAGTCATGCCGCGACTCAAAGTTTCACGCAAAGTGTCACCATGACGGTCACCAAGGTAGCCCCAATAGTTCCGCACACCGGCCCGTTGATAAATATCATGAAAACGCGGAAAGGCGCTGCTGATGAATGTCGGCCAAGTGCCGGCCTTTTGATCGAAATCAGCCAGATAACTCTTCAAAGCTGCGCCGGACAACACACCACCGGTGCCGGGCGCCTGGCTCATCCACATGGGTGGCCAACTGAATGCACCCGTGCTGACTGGCAGGCGATTGTCCTCGGTGAAGAATGCCGGTTGATTTGTCGCCACGAGCACGGAGAAGATATCCTCCCAATTGCTGCTCACCATGAAGTGTTGCGGGCCGAAATTTAGCAAGACCGGCCGGCACTTCAACCGCAAATAACTCGCATCAGAAAAAAAATTCGTTTGCAGATAAAGCATTTCCCGTTGGGCGTGAAAGATGGCGTCGCTCGCAGCGAGGTAATTACCGTCTATCATGTGCTGAATCGTCTGGTCTTCGTAGCAGATGGAAAATTTCAGGCCCGCCTTCCGGGTAAATTGAAACAACTTCACCGTCGCCTGATTGTTGATGCCGTAATCCAGAAAATTGGCCGACCCATACCAGTCCACGATCACACCATCAATCCCAGCCAGCTTCATGAGCAATACATGATACTCGAGCAACACCGGATCAGACGAGTCATACGGGCCGATCAACGGATAATACCATGAGGCAATCTGTCGTTCTCCCGATGCATTCATCGTATCGGGATTAAAATGATTCATTGTCCAATGCCAGCCCCAACTATCGCAGTAAGGCTTGGCAGTGAACCACGGCATATAATAAACCATCACGGGCTTCGAAGCGGCGCGGGTTATTCCCGATGCGGCCAAAATTAAAGATAAGAGCGCCGCCAGCAGCAAAATGTTTCTCGGCTTCATTCTTTGGAACTTTAATCAAACCCAGTGCGCGACGCAATTCCGGGAAACCAATTGCAGCCAGTCTGCGCGTTGATCCGGAAACCTGTTGCCAAAGGCGGAAATAGTCTGCCCGCTTTTTCGGGATAAAGCCACTGATTTTACACTATTGAATTTTGAAAAACCTGCACACGGCCTGAATGGTGTCTGTGCTGAAAACCGACAAATTAGTGCTGGCAGCGAATATTTGGACGGTCTGCCAAGTTGTAAGATTGGTTGACATCTGAACCTGCACGCTAGACGCCACATATCCGCCAATTAAAAATTGCAGTTGAACGCCATTGTATGCGAGGTTGTAAATCACCGGATGGTTGGATTCCATGCCCGTCAGTTGCATGTTTGCGGTGGAGATTTTTCCGGAAACAATGTTGGTGAAGATGCGGTCCAGCTCCGCGTAGATGGCCGGACTATTCCCATACTGCTTGCGAAGATTGTAAAACCGGAAGGCCATCGCCAGGTCATTTGTGTGATAGGAAAAACTGGGGTCCAGGTATTGACGGCGTAAATTCTGAACGACCCCCAGGTCCCGATACCCGTAATTCTGCGTTGGCTCGACAATCGTTCCTTCACCAAAATCATTCCAGGTGACGACTTGGACAATGGCCGAATGGTTGGTCAGCGCGCGGCTCAATGTGTTGGTGAAAGTGCTTCCATTTGCATCATCCAGATGGCCATATGATGAACCCGCGCCCGCCTGCGCATAAAAATCATGGAATCGTGGAAAGGCGCTGCTTACAAAGGCGGGCCAGCCGCCGGCCTTTTGATCAAAGCTGACAAGATAACTTTGCAGTTGAGCGGGCGGCAGCGTATTAGTGCCGCCGCCCGATAACCCCATCGGTGGCCAATCAA
>DMQW01000193.1 GCA_003455565.1 Limisphaerales bacterium | reverse complement strand
AAACCGGCGGCGGGAAGTTGCTGCAATTGCTTCTTGAACTGTTGACCTTAAAAATTTGATTGCCACAGTTCACCGGCAGCAACTTCCCGCCGCCGGTTTAGATTTTCCTCCGCCCAGATTATCGTGTTCCCCAAAAAAGCTTTTTAGGGTTTTATCAGGTTTTTACTTCGGTTTAACCGAGGCGTTGTAACGCTGTGTCGCTTCCGGCAGTTGATACCAGAGTTTAATCGCCGCGAAGGTGTTGCCGTTCCAGACAAGTTCAACCTCGTGCTTGTCGTCAAACAGGATGAACCGGTATTTCTCCGGGAGTGGCTTGCCCGACTCAATGAGCTTAATGAGGTCGCGCTTGTCGGCGTCGGTCAGTTCGTAGCGGTCGGAATCAGTTTTGGCCATGCGAAAATTGGGTTTGCACGTTTGGGTGAATTATGGTTTTATTGTGTCGGCCTGCTACCACTGAAAGTCGTCTCCATGGCGTCGCGGGGTATCCCGCTCAGGTGAATGGTGGGCCGACAGAATAAAAGATTTAAAGGTCCCACCCTGGTGACAAGAACCCAGGGGGTTCTCTCGCAAGAGTAGCCGGGGTGGTCATTTCTTCTGGTCTTCATTTTTCAGTCGGGGAATCCCGTTCCATTTCCGGTAAATCGCCCAGGTGCAATAATCCGCGATTTGCAAAACCACCGCTGCTCTGGAATCAGCGGCGCGTAAGGCGATGTTGGAAAGTTTGGGTGTAAGGCCATGCAACTCTGGCGAGTGTGCGCGGGAACATTTGCGGCGTCAATTCCGGCTTATCGCGACTGAACCAAAATACGGAAGACACTTGCTTGTATTCAATCCACCCGCAGCAACACGCCGCCGGTTTAGATTTTCCTCCGCCCAGATTATCCTGCTTCCAAAAAAAACTTTTTGGGGTTTTATCAGGCTTTCACTTCGCTTTGACGGAATCGTTGTAACGCCGCGTGGCTTCCGGCAGTTGATGCCAGAGTTTGATCGCGACGAACAAACCGATGGCCGCGAACGGCAGCATGAACAGCGGCCACCAATGCCAGTCGCGCGGGAGCAATAAAAAAGTTTGCGCCGCATCCGCGTGTTCGCCGGGCGTGAGATGGCCGATGAAATACGATTGAATGCCGCTGCCGAGATAGGTGCAGCCATCCACGATGCCCGAACACGTCGCCGTGGCTTTGCGTCCGCCAAAATCCGTCGCCGCCGTGCCGGCCATGAGCGAGGTGATGCCGACGGACGCCATCACAATCAAGACCGACGCGTAGCCCACACCGAGCGGTGACGAAAATAAAATCCCCGCCATCACGAGCGTCAGCACCAGCACCAGCGCGCACATGAAGGCCGCCGGCGGTGCGCGGCGCGATTGATACCAATGGTCGGAAACCCAGCCGCCGATAAATCCGCCCGCGATGCCGAAGACGCACAGCAGAAAGCCCCAGTTTTTGAGAAAGAATTCTGCGCCCGGCTGTTTCACCTCGGCGGCAAAAACAAAATACCATTGCGTTACGCCGTTGCGGAACACGCCGGAGGTCAATCCCACCAGCGCGATGAGCAGCATCAGTTTGCTGGCGAAAACTTTTTTCAGCAGGTCGAGCGTGGAGAGTTCGACGTGCATCTGGCCGGACGACGCGTCGTGCGTGTCGAAGGCGGGAAAGTTCGCCTCTTCCGGCGTGTCTTTGATGAGCCACCAATCCACCACCACCCAGAACAGCATAATGGCCGAGGGAATGAAAAAGACCGCCCAGGTCGCGTCCACCAGTTTGTCGCCGACTTTGACATTGGACGCAAAAATGGTTTGCAGCAGATCGTGTAACCAGCCGCCGGTGGAACCCGCCTTCGTCAGTTCAATGATTTTCTGCCCCCAATCGAATGCGAAATAAACACCGATGGAAATGAGCGCGCCAAAAATCGCGCCGAACACGCCGCGTTCGCGGACGTGAAACCAATACGCCTTGACCTTGATGATGGACACCGCGCCGTAGCTTTGAAAATACATGTTCAGTCCATACAGCACGGAATACGCGACGACCATGTTGACCTTGAGCCGCCCCAGCACGACAAAATAGGTCAGCACACCGAGCAGCACATTCGCCACGGACGAACCAATGGCGGCGATGAGAATTCCTTTTTTGCCACCGATCTTGTCCACGAGCGGCCCGTTGATCAAAAAGGAAAAAGCATAGACGGTCGTGCCGATGGCGAAGATGGTGCCGAACTCCTCCTTGGTCATCAGGCTGCCAAGCGCGTTTTTGGAGACGTTGAGGTTGTAGCGGCCCATGTAGAGGAACGAATAGGTCATGCCGAGCGGAAACCAGTTGATGAAACGGCGGAGCATGAACCAGCGGCTGTGCTTGAGCGGATTGTTGCGGAAATACTGGAAGATGACGGCGACCAGGCAGAGCGCTACCAGCAGGTTGGCATGGTCAAAAATGAGGGAGCTAAAATTCATCGGGCGGCGCATTCCAAAATCACGCCGGATGGAAACAGAGCCGCGCGCACGGGTCAAAGAATTTAATGAAACAAAGAGCCGGCACCGGCCGGATAAAAAATGCCCGGTCCGGTTGACGGCGGGAAATTATTTGCGAGACTGGGTGACGCGCACCTCGCAAAAGCCAAATGGCCGCCACGCCCGAACTCACCGCCGAAGCCGCCCAATGGCCGCGTCTCGCCGGACTCATTCCGCAGTGGCGGCAGATTCCGCTTTACCGCGCGCGGTTGTCACCCCCAATCATTTCGCCCGGGGATTTTTTCCGGCTGCCGTTTGTCACCAAGCATGAGTTGCGCGAAAATTTTCCCGGCAATTTTCTTGCTCCGGAAAACAATCTGGAGACGCTGCTCGAACAGGGTGTGGTGGAACTGGAATACACTTCGGGAACCTCGGACGAACGCACGCCGGTCTTGTTCCGCCGGGGCTGGTGGGACGAACAGGAACGCCGCGCGCTGCGGCTGAATGATTTTGTCGCGCGCGTGCTGGCGGAAAATCCCGCCGCCCGCCGCGCCACACTGACGTCGCCCGTCTGCAATGGCCGCGCCTGTCCCACCGTCTGGGTCTCGCGTGAGCAACGCATCATCGGCCCGACATTTTACCTGAACATCGCGCGGATTCCCTTCACGCTGGCCGAGACGGAACTGGCGCGGATGGCGCAGGAAATTTCGGACTGGTCGCCGCCGTTGCTCGACGTTGATCCGGTTCACGCGGTCTGGCTCGCGCTGTATTGCGAACGGCATGGCATCCGTTTTCCGTCGCTCCGTTTTATTTTATCCAGCTACGAATTTGTGAGCGTCGTGCATCGCCGGATTTTGCAGCGCGTGTTTGGCGTGCCGGTCTTGAATCTTTATGGCTCCACGGAAGCCGGCCATTTATTGATGCAGGACGAACGCGGCGACATGAAACCGAGCACCGAAACCGCGTTTATGGAATTGGTGGACGTGGACGCGGACAGCGTGGGTGAACTGGTCGTGACCAGTTTGAGCAATGACCTGATGCCGCTCGTGCGCTATCGCACCGGCGACCTGATGGAACGGCACGAGGAACCTTATGCAACCCATTATGTCATCCACGGTCGGGCGCGTGATGCGTTGCGGGCGGCGGATGGCCGGCGCGTGACAACGCTGGAAGTGGACCGCTGCTTTGAAAATGTCGCGGGCATCGCCCATTACGAACTGCGTCAGCCAGCGGACGGCAGTTGCACCTTGCGTTTTGTGCCGGACGGTCGCGGGCCAGATGCAGGGGAACTGGCCACCGTGACGGCAAAACTAAAATCGCTCCTGCAAACCTACGGCGGAATTAAAACGGAGTGCGTGAGTTTTCTCGTTCCCACGCACTCCGGCAAATTCAGGCTGACGGCGCCGCTTAATTCAACTGCGGCGGTCGCGGCGTGAAAACTTTCATCGTCAACCCATCGGCGTTCGCGTTGCCCGCAAAGACGGATATGTAAAAATATTTCTGCACCGCGCTGTAATCCGGCAGCAGGGCGAAATCAACCCATTCACGGAACGCCGGCGGAAACATCTTCATGGCCGAGTTGGCCTCGCTGGCATTTTTCAGCAGCTTGAAACTCTGGCGCATCGTCTCGCGCTGGTTTTGGTAACCAAACATTCCGCCGCCCATGCCGCCCACGCGCTGCGCGGCCTCGGCGAGACCGGCGGTTTCACCCAGCGGCTTCACCTTGCCGTCGGCGCTGCGCAGGTATTCCTCCAGCATCGCCGTGTCCATGCTCAACGCGAGATAACCGCCGCTCGCGGCGAAATAAAGCGAACTCGTCGTGGTCGCGCCGGTGGCGGCATTGCGGGTGGGCCGCAGCGCAATCGTGTGGATTTTGTGGCCCAGAAATTCACGCGGCGCTTGTTTGGTCGCGTCCTGCGGCGTGATCATCGCGGCGACGGTCTTGATGGCGTCAATCGTCTGGTCGGCATTCGCCACGGCCACGAGGAACAGCGTCGGCGGGCTGGACAGTTCCACCAGCGAATCACCCACCGGCCCCTTCTGGTAGGTGATGATGTCGTCGCCCAGGTTGCCCATGAGCGCGGTGCGGAGATCGAAGCCGGGATTTTTCTGCTGGCCAAATGTGTTAGCCATGTCAATCACGGCGTTCAAACTGGCGAGTCCTCCCGGCGAAATGCCGGCGATCATCTTTTGCAGTTCGGCCCAGGCCTGTTTGCCGTCGAGGCGGAAGCGCGAAAATTTCACGGACTCGGCGGGAACAAAAACCGGCGCGCCCGCATCCTTCGGCGCGAGGGCGAGAATCTTCAAGATGCCCGCACGGGTGGCTTCCGGCGCGGAAAGATGCAGCGTCAACGCCGAGCCATCGCGCGCTTCACGCAGCGCAAAGCTGGCGGATTTTAAACTGCCGAGGCCGGTCACACCAAGAATTTTTGCGGCGGTGAACTTCGGCATCACGGACGCCGGATCGCCCTCGGTGCTGGCGGGCGACTCGGTGAGCATCGCGAAAAGTTTATTGCCGTTGAACCAGCCGTAATACGTCGGCGCATCGCGGAATTGCGCGAGCTTGTCCGCCGCGAACATCGCATCGTCCGCAAGGGCGGGCGCGCTGCCGCCGGTCAGATGCGCGGCGACAGGTTCGACCACCTTGGCGGAATTGCCCGCGATCAGCAGCGATTCAAACTGCGCGAAATAGAGTTCGCCCGGCTTCTCCACTTTCGGTTCCTTGCCGAGTTCCTGCACCGGCGCGCGTTTGGGGAAGATGCCCGCGAAATCGTTGCTCGACAGCGGCACGACGGTGAACGCGAGGCCGTGGAATTTTTCCGTCCGCAGCGCGCGGCCGTCCGCCGCCCATTTTTTCTGGAGCGCGGCGAGGTTGGTCTTGAGCGAATCACTTTTGCCCTTGGCATCGAGCAGCAGCAAAATGCCGGGCGGCACATCGTCATGGCCGGTTGAACCGTTGACCGTGACGGCGAGCGTGAACTGGCCCTGCGGCAGATCCATGAAATCGGCGGCCTTCACGCCGAGATCATGTTCGAGCGGCGCGGTGAATTTTTCATTCAGCTTGGCCATGAACTTGTCATGAAACGGCTTCATAGCCGCGTCATTCCAGAACATCATCTGCGGCGAAACCTTGGACAGGACGCGCAGCGCAGTGCAATCCGGCACGGTGAAAAACGCGAGCGTGTCCGCCGGCAGAAGATTTTCCGCCGACGCAATCGCGGCGCGCAGCGAAGTGGAAAAGGTCAGCGACGCGACGAATGCGGCGAGAAAAAGCGGGCGGAAAAATTTTGTGGTCATTATTATTTTTGGTTGCCGGATT
>DMQW01000190.1 GCA_003455565.1 Limisphaerales bacterium | reverse complement strand
ACCCGCGCGAGTTCCGCGCCGCCGAGCCGGCCACCGCAGCGGATCTTGATGCCTTCCGCGCCAAAATCTTTCGCCGTCTGCAACGCTTTTTTCATCGCCCGGCGGAAGGACACGCGGCGCTCCATCTGCAGCGCGATGTTTTCCGCGACCAACTGCGCATCAAGTTCCGGCGTCTTGACTTCAACGATGTCCACGTAAACTTCCTTGCCGGTCAGCTTGCTCAATTCTTCCTTGAGCTTGTCAATTTCCGAACCTTTGCGGCCGATGACCACGCCCGGACGCGCCGTCAAAATGGTCACGCGGCAGCGGTTCGTCGCGCGCTCGATCAAAATTCTCGGCACCGAGGCCGTTTCCAGTTTCTTCTTAAGCAGCGTGCGGATGACGCGGTCTTCGGTGAGCAGCTTGCTGAATTCTTTTTTTCCGGCATACCACTTCGAACGCCAGTCTTTGTTGACCGCGACGCGAAAACCGATTGGATTGACTTTTTGGCCCATATTATTCGTCGGACAAAGTGATTTTGATGTGGCAGCGGCGCTTGATGATCGGCCCGGCGGAACCACGCGCTTTGGGCGTGAACCGCTTGAGGCTCGTCGCTGTGCCCGCCACCGCTTCCTTGATGCGCAGCGTTTCGGGACGGAGCTTGTTGTTGTTCTCCGCGTTGGCAATGGCCGAATGCAGCGTCTTGGCGACGAAGCGCGCGCCTTTGCGCGGCACCACGGCCAAAATCTGCTCGGCCTGCAACGCAGGCAAACCCTGAATTTGACGCACGACCTCGCGCATCTTCTGCGCCGACATCGGGATATTTTTTGCAATGGCGAAAACTTCCATAAATGCTATTTGGCTTCCGCCTTGGCCGTGTGGGCGCCGTGTTTCTTGAAGGTGCGCGTCAGCGAAAATTCACCGAGCCGGTGACCCACCATGTTTTCCGTCACGAACACCGGGTTGAAAATCTTGCCGTTGTGAACGGTGAACGTCAGCCCGATAAACTCCGGCGTGATCATCGAACGGCGCGACCACGTCTTGATGGGCGTCTTCTGATTCGTGGCCTTCGCCTTCTGGATTTTTTCCAGCAGGTGACCTTCTACAAACGGACCTTTTTTAATCGAACGTCCCATAAAAATTATTTATTCTTCATCGGCAGACCGTTTCGTTGAACCACGATGAAACGGTTCGATTGTTTATATTTCGCACGGGTCTTGCCACCTTTGGCCACCTTGCCCCACGGCGACACCAGTTGCTGCCAGCCGCCGCCGCCCTTGGATTTGCCCTGACCGCCGCCGTTCGGATGGTCAACCGGGTTGCGCGCCACGCCGCGCGTGATGCCGCGATGACCACGATGCCGGGTGCGACCCGCCTTGCCCAAAACAACATTCTCGTGTTCCGTATTGCCGACCTGGCCAATCGTCGCGTAGCACTCTTCGTTGATCTTGCGGATTTCTCCGGAAGGAAGTCGAATCTGCGCGTAACCTTCGTCGCGCGACATCAACGTCGCCGCCCCGCCCGCCGAACGAACCATTTGTCCGCCGCGACCAGGGGTCAGTTCCAGATTGTGAATCGCCGTGCTGACCGGAATTGCTTTGAGCGGAAGCGCGTTGCCGATTTCCGGTGCCGCTGTCGGACCACTTGAAATTTTAATACCAACCTTGATGCCGACCGGCGCGATGATGTAACGCTTTTCGCCGTCGGTATATTGCAGGAGCGCCAGCCGGGCCGAACGCATCGGATCATATTCAATCGCCGCGACCGTCGCTTCTACGCCGTGCTTGTTGCGCTTGAAATCCACGAGGCGGATTTTCTGCTTGTGACCGCCGCCAATGCCCCGCGCCGTCACGCGACCATAGTGGTTGCGTCCACCGGTTTTCTTCCGTATCTCCACCAGAGATTTCTCCGGCTTCGACTTCGTAATATCGCTGAAATCTGCGAACGTGGCGTAGCGCAGAGACGGCGTTAGCGGTCTAAAAGATTTAACGGGCATAATAACAAAAGTTTTTTTTCAGCAACTTTGAAGTTAACCGGCCATCAATCCTGTCCCTGCTGGGTATCAGTTATCGGTCGGCAAACATGCTGTCCGGAACCTATTGAGGTCAAACGGAACGCAGAGACTATCAAACAAAAACCTCATGGCAACATCTTTTTTAATTTTTTTTGGGATCCTCCACCCAAAACAATTTTAAGGTTCCAGCCTGCCGCCATTTCCGGATGAATTTAAGAAATTGGGCTTCGACAAATACAAAAAAAATGCTTCATTTGAAGCCGATGCGTCAGCTTGCCACCATTTTATTTTCCGTGTTCGCGCTGTTTGCGATGACGGTTCGCGCCGCGCACACCGAGGCGCAACTGCTTTTATCCGCCGACACCGTGCGGCCCGGCGACACCGTGCTGGCCGGCGTGCAGTTGAAAATGGAAACCGGCTGGCACACCTACTGGAAAAATCCCGGCGAATCCGGTCAGGCCACGGAAATCAAATGGCAGTTGCCGCCCGGCGTCACCGCCGGCGAAATTCAATGGCCGCTGCCCAAAAAACTTCCGCCCGCTGAAGTCACCACTTACGGCTACGAAGAAGAAGTCGTTTTGCTCGTGCCGCTCACACTCGCCACAAATCTTCCCGTCGGCTCGATTGATTTGAAAGCGAATGTCTCTTGGCTCGAATGCAAGGACGTTTGCATTCCGGCAAATCAAAATGTTGAAGCGAAATTAAATATCGGCGACGAGACAAAAGAATCAGCAGATGCCACGACAATCAGGAGATGGCAAAGAATTAAAGGCCCAATTCCATCAAGTCAAGATGACTTGCATTTGCCTTTTCAAGCATGGTGGGAAAAACCGACGGATAAAGATTTAAGACCGGTAATTATCCGGTTGCCGCATTTTAAAACCGATTTAGTCTTTAACATAGAAAAAGCGGATTTTTTTCCGTATGCAAGTGAGCAATTTGAAGTGCAAGCCACGAATGAAACACTTCCAGATGCAAATGCGGAATTTCGTTTACGCAAATTCGTGAAAAAATTTTCCGGTGATTGGCCGAAAGAGGTTTCCGGTGTGGTGATTTTGCAAAAAGGTGATATTCGACAAGGAGTTGAAGTCAGATTGCCAATAGCCGACAAAGCTCCGGCTGACGAAATCATTTCTTCAACTGCAAATCAGCTACCCATTTTGTCGCAACCGCTCTGGCAAATGCTTCTCTACGCCTTCATCGGTGGATTGATTCTCAACATCATGCCGTGCGTGTTGCCGGTGATCGCGCTGAAAATTCTCGGCTTCGTCAGCGAGGCCAAAAGCGAACCGCGCCGCGTCCGCAAACTCGGCTTGATCTATGCGCTCGGCGTGCTGCTCTCGTTTCTCGCGCTCGCGGCCATCGTCATCGGCGTCAAGGCGGCGGGTCATCACGCCGGCTGGGGAATGCAATTTGGCAGCCCGGTTTTCATCGTCTGCCTGACCACGCTCGTCACGCTCGTCGCCCTGAACCTATTCGGTATTTTTGAAGTCACGCTCGGCGGACGCGCGCTCGATGCGGCGGGCAACTTCGCCTCGAAGCACGGCGCAGCAGGCGCGTTTTTCAACGGCGTTCTTGCCACCGTTTTGGCGACGCCTTGCACCGCACCGTTTTTGGGTGCCGCACTCGGATTTGCGTTCTTGCAAAGCGCCCCGTTCATCGTGCTGGTTTTTCTCACCGTCGGCATCGGACTCGCGTCGCCGTATATTTTATTGAGTTGGAATCCGGCGTGGCTGAAATTTCTGCCGAAGCCCGGCGCGTGGATGGAAAAATTCAAGATCGCCATGGGCTTCCCGATGCTCGCCACCGTGGTGTGGCTGTTCAATGTCGCGGCCAGCACCTACGGCAAAAATGTTTTGTGGCTCGGCATTTTTCTCGTGCTGGTCGCGTTCGCCGCGTGGATTTTTGGCGAATTTTTCCAACGCGGACGCCAGCGCAAAGGCGTCGCGCTCGCCGTCGTTTTGATTTTGCTCATCGGCGGCTACGCGTTCGCGCTGGAAAAAGAATTGAACTGGCGTGCGCCGTTTGTGGAAACCAGTTCCACCGGTTCGCTGAAAGAATCTTCCAACGGCATTGACTGGCAGCGCTGGAGTCCCGAAGCTGTCGCCAAAGCTCGCAGCGAAGGCAAACCCGTCTTGGTGGATTTCACGGCGGACTGGTGCCTCACTTGTCAGGTGAATAAAAAAACCAGCATCGAAATTTCTTCCGTCCGAAAAAAATTGAAAGACTTGAACGCCGTCGCGCTCCTCGGCGATTACACCCATTTCCCCGATGCCATCACGACGGAACTCAACCGCTTCAACCGTGCCGGCGTGCCGCTGGTTTTGATTTATCCGAAAGATTCCAACGCGCCGCCGATTGTTCTTCCCGAAGTTTTGACGCCGGGAATTGTTTTGAACGCGCTGGATCGCGCGGCCAAATAAATTGTAGCAGCGAACGTCAGTTCGCTCTGACCAATAATTTGAGCCGGCTCACCAGACTGTGTGAAAACTTTTTAGGGCTATGCACGTGACTCCAC
>DMQW01000403.1 GCA_003455565.1 Limisphaerales bacterium | reverse complement strand
GTATAAGAGACAGAACAACACCTATGCCGGTATCGGCACGCGCTACAACAAATACGGGACCGCTTTCGATCCGATCAACTTGTGGGCCGTGAGTGACGCCGACCGGGCTGCCAATGCCATCCACTACCACTGACGTGCTTGCCTTGGGCCTCCGTCACCGCTAAACTGGACGCGATGAATTCGCTGCTTCTTACCGGCGGTCGCGTGGTTGACCCCGCCAATGATTTTGATTCCATCGCAGACGTTTTGATCCTGAATGGCAAGATTTCCGCCGTTGGCAAAAAACTTTCCACGCCCGCTGGCGTCGAGGTTTTTGACGCGATCGGAAAAATTGTCTGTCCCGGCTTGATTGATCTGCACGTTCACTTCCGCGAACCCGGCCAGACCGCCAAGGAAAATCTCGCCACCGGCACGGCGGCGGCGGCGCGCGGCGGATTTACCTCGGTCGTCTGCATGCCCAACACGTCGCCGGCCATTGACAACGCCGGCACGGTCGCGCTCATCCGCGAACGCGCCGAACGCGAAGGCATCGTGAATGTTTTTGTCACCGGCGCGATCACCAAAGGCATCGCTGGGGAAGAACTCGCGCCCATCGGCGGTTTAAAAAAAGCCGGCGTGGTCGCCATCACCGACGACGGCCATTGCATCCAGAACAACGACCTCATGCGCCGCGCCTGCGAATACGCCAAGATGTTCGACCTGCCGTTGATGGATCATTGCCAGGATTATTCGCTCGTGACCGATGGCGTCATGCACGAAGGTTATTGGAACATCGTGCTCGGCCTGCGCGGCTGGCCGGCGGCGGGCGAGGAGATGATTGTGGCGCGGAACATTTTGCTCGCCGAACTGACGGGCGCGAAAGTTCATTGCCAGCACTTGAGCGCGGCGGGCAGCGTGCGCCTGATTCACGAAGCCAAAAAACGCGGCGTGCCGGTTTCCGGCGAGGCGTGTCCGCATCATTTTACCTTGACCGACGCCGCGGTGGCGGGCAGCGAAAAATTCTGGGCCGACGACGGAAAAAATCTTTTTCCGACGCTCAACGCTCAACGCTCAACCGCCGACTTGCCTTCCTGGCCGGCCTACGACACGAATTTCAAAATGAACCCGCCGTTGCGTTCCGCGCGCGACCGCGAGGCGATTCTCGAAGGTCTGGCGGACGGCACGATTGAAATTTTGTGCAGCGACCACGCGCCGCACTGCGATTACGAAAAGGAAGTCGAGTTCGACTATGCGCCCTTCGGCATCACCGGCCTCGAAGTGGAACTCGCGCTTTCGCTGATGCAGCTTGTCCACACGAAACGGCTTTCGCTGGCGGAGATGATTGCGAAATTCACCGTGAATCCGGCGCGGTTGCTGAATTTGAACAAAGGCACATTGAGTGTCGGCGCGGACGCGGACGTGACCGTTTTTGACCCCGACTGCGAATGGGTTTTCAACCGCGCAGATTCCGCGAGCAAATCCAAGAATAATCCTTTCTTCGGCTGGAAGCTTAAAGGCAAAGCCGTGGCGACAATTGTGGCCGGGAAAATGGTTTGGTCGGAACAGGCCGAACTGGTTGCGGCCTGAAAACTTTTTCGGGAGACAACTAAACGATTACTCAATCCCACGCCATAATCTTTAAACTGAAAAATGTTTGCGGCGAAACCCGAAGCGCAACCAGACAATGATCGGGAGGTAAAGAAGCGTTTTCATAGGTGGGAACCTCCGAAAAGCAATTTTCGGAGGTTCCCAATAGTTATTTAGCTTTGGTGGGCGGGACTTGACCATGAACCATGACCCTGCCGACCACACAAGCAAGACCAAACATGATCGCCATGCCAATGGCTCCCGCGACCGCCGTGGCGATGCCTGCCGAGCTGATCCCGGGCATTTTGTAATCGGGAATCCAGGCCTTGATGAGCGTGGCGGCGTGGCCTTCAAAACCGAATTTCTCTGCCACCTTGTCCAGTCCATCCGGCCACGAACAGGCATAAGGCGAAACGAAAATGGCCAGCCCCAACGCGATAACCAGTCCGAACGCCAGAAATTCCAGCCCCGCGCCGCGCCCGCCGCCGGCGTTTTCCGCCTCCAGCAAATCCGGGCGCGTCCGCGCAATCGCCAGGATCACCAGCGACGTGATCAAACCTTCGCCGATGCCGATGAACGCATGGACGCCCAGCATCGCCGGAAACACCACGCCCGGAGCGAGCGTGCCGGACAAGGCCAGTTCGCCCGCGCACGTCAGCGAAGCCAGCACCGTGGAACACCACGCCGCGAAAAAAACGGCGGCGATGCGTCCGCGCAGGCCCGGCAAAAACCGCCGCGCCAGCCGGTAAATCGCGTGGCCGGCCACCGCGCCGACGAACGCCATGTTGAAAATGTTCGCGCCGAGCGCCAGCACCCCGCCGTCGCTGAAGAGCAGCGCCTGCACCAGCAGGACGCACGCGATGACCACCGCCGCCGCGCCCGGCCCCAGCAGCACGCCCGCCAGCACCCCGCCCAGCAGATGGCCCGACGTCCCGCCCGCCACCGGAAAATTCAGCATCTGCGCCGCAAACACAAACGCCGCGCCCAGCCCCATCAGCGGAATCTTGTTGCGTGGCAGTGTGCGGTTGACCTGGCGCGCGGCCACGGCCAGCCCGCCCGCCGACAATGCGCCGGTGAGGGCGAGCGTTTTGAAATCGAGAAAACCGTCGGGAATGTGCATGAAATTTTGATGTATTCGTAAGGCGAACTGACAAAATCGTAATGGTCAGAATTCCGGCTGTCAAATGCTGCATTTTTGAATTTCCTTTATCAACGAATGACGTTTCGTCCCGCGCCTGATAGGCTAAAGGCATGCGTGTAAATCATGGGCCTGACCATGGCCGGGTTGACAGTCCGGTGCATCGGTTGCCACCCGGGCTCAAGATGTTTCTGGCGCTGGCGGTGATTTTGGGGGTGGTTTTGTTGCCGCCAGCGCATTTCTGGATTTTGGCCGTTATCGCGATGTTTTTGATCTTGGTCGTGCTGACCAGCCGGATTCCACTTTTCTTTTTGTTCAAACGGATGCTGTTGCTGGAATCCTTGGTGCTTGGGGTGACGGTTTTGGTGTTGCTGCAACCGGGCGGCGGGCGGATTTTCCTGTTCCTGTTTGTGCGAACCAATCTTTGCCTGCTTACGTCCATTCTGCTGGCCCACACCACGCCGTTCACGGAAATTTTGGGCGGGTTGAAAAGGTTGCATGTGCCGTGGCTGTTTGTGACGACCCTGACGCTCATGCACCGGTATCTGTTTGTGCTGGCGGACGAGGCGGAGCGGATGCGCCGCGCCCGCGCGAGCCGGACGTTCACGCGCGGACGGCGCTTCCAATGGCAGACACTGTCCGCGGTCGTCGGGCAGTTGTTTGTGCGTGCATCGGAACGCGCCGAGCGGATTTACAACGCCATGTGCGCCCGCGGCTGGAAATAAAATGAACGTGATTGAGATCACCAATCTGCAATACCGTTACCACGACGGCACGGAGGCGTTGCGCGGCATCAGCTTCCGCGTGCTGCCGGGCGAATGTCTCGCTCTGCTCGGCCCGAACGGCTCCGGCAAGTCCACGTTGCTGCTTCACTTGAACGGGCTGTTGCCGGAGAAACTTTCCGGCGACGGCGCGGTGAAAATTTTCGGCGAGGCGGTCGCCACGGAAAATCTGGAAAAAATCCGGCGTCAGATCGGACTGGTGTTTCAAGACCCGGACGACCAGTTGTTCTGCCCGACGGTGGCGGCGGACGTGGCGTTCGGCCCGCAGCAACTGGGGTTGAGCGAAGCGGAAATTGCCGCGCGTGTGAAAAAATCCCTGGCGCAGGTCGGCCTCGCCGGATTCGAGGAACGCGCCACGCACCATTTGAGCCACGGCGAGAAACGTCGCGCCTGTCTCGCGGGCGTGCTGGCGTGCGAACCGGCGGTGCTGGTTTTGGACGAACCGACGAGCGACCTCGACCCGCGCGGGCGGCGCGAATTCAAGGCCATGCTCCGCCAGTTGCCCGCCACGAAGCTCATTGCCACGCACGATCTGGAACTGGCCGTTGAACTCTGCGCCCGGACGATCATTTTGGATCACGGACAAATCATCGCCGACGGGCGCACGGTGGAATTGCTCGCCGACGAGCAGCTGATGCTCGCGCACGGGTTGGAGCGGCCGCACATTTTGCATCACCGCCATCCGCATTGAGCGCGGTCGCCGGGATTTTTCTTGCCAAAGCCCCGCGCCAACGGCCTTCGCCGGCATGGCGGCACCCGGATCAATTCACTTGATGAACCCACTGCCATTGATGAAGAAACTGCCGGTGAAAAACGCGACGGTTTAAATTCAAAGCCATTAAATCTTGGGGCAACGGATTTCCCGCGTGACAGCAGGCAATTCGCGGGGCATTTTCCAACGATGACAACTGCCGAAGCCGCGCAACTGCTGGACCAATTTCGCGCCGGAAAAATTCCGCGCGA
>DMQW01000356.1 GCA_003455565.1 Limisphaerales bacterium | reverse complement strand
TCGGTCCCTATCCGTCGCGGGCGCAGGAAATTTGAAGGGAGCTGTTCCTAGTACGAGAGGACCGGAATTGACGCACCTCTGGTGTTCCAGTTGTTCTGTCAAGAGCATCGCTGGGCAGCTATGTGCGGAAGAGATAAGCGCTGAAAGCATCTAAGTGCCAAGCTCATCCCAAGATAATGTTTCCCGGGGCATAAGCCCCCTAAAGACCACGGGCAGACTACCCGTTTGATAGGTTGGGAGTGTAAGCGTCGCGAGACGTTCAGCTGACCAATACTAATCGGTCGTGCGGCTTGATTGCTTTTTTTCAATTTATTGAAAGAGCAATTTTAACTCGCGAGTTGTAATCCCTATTGTTCCTGTGTATAGTTTTCAATGAATTTCTGATTTTTTCAGATTAGATCTTTTAAATTTTGGCAGTCCTTTTGGCTTGAATGCTTAAGCATTTACCAAAATTGAAAATTGCCTTCACAATTTGGTGGTTATAAAGCTGCGGTCCGACCCGTTCCCATTCCGAACACGGCCGTCAAACGCAGTCTTGCCGATGGTAGTGGTTGTATAGCTTCCGCGAGAGTAGGTTGCCGCCAGTCTTTCAAAAAAAAGCCGGAGAAAATTTTCTCCGGCTTTTTTATTTTCTAAATTCTGCCTCTCCTTTTTTTGAACCCAGCCCCAAATCAGCCATCAGAAATAAGCAACTCACGCGCGTTCATCTTGACTGAAGGTCATCGCTTTCGAAAAAAGTAAGGCCAATGCGGCAGGCTCGTTCACACACCGATGTCTTCGTTCCACAGCTCCGGTCGTGCGGTAATGAAATCGCGCATAAGCTTGATGCAACTTGGGTCTTGCAGCACTTTCACTTTCACACTTTGCGAGCGGACGTATTCTTCCGGGCCTTGAAAAGTTTTATTTTCGCCGCCGACGATGCGTGGAATTTTGTAGAGCAACGCCGCACCGCTGCACATCGGGCACGGCGAAAGTGTGGAATATAAAACGCACCTCTGATAAACCGACGCCTTGAGTCGTCCGGCGTTTTCGAGGCAATTCATTTCCGCGTGGTGAATGACGCTCCGGTGTTGCACACGCTGGTTGTGACCGCGCCCGATGATTTTTCCGTCCAGCACCAGCACCGAGCCGATGGGGATGCCGCCAGCCGCCAGTCCTTTTTTTGGCTTCATCTATCGCGGCTTGGAGAAATTGATCCATAAATTTATGCCGGTTCAAGGTTTGACGCCCCAGACCTCGCATTGCAGGGCATACATTTCCGGATCATATTCCTTCAACTCGGCGCGGACAAATGGATAAAAATCGTTCGTGCCGAAAAACGCCTCGGTGGATTCGGCGAAATACTCTTTCGCGTTGTTCATGCCGTAGTGGCGCTCGTGATGGCCGTTGGCGCGCAGGACGGATTCGTAAAGCCCGGCGGCGCGGACGTGTTCGTAACAGCGCCGGATACGGGCATAATCGTCGCCCAGAAATTGGTGGTGATAACCGTGCGATAGTTCATGGAGGGCCATGCACGGCTGTTCCAGCGACCAGTTCAAAAAATGTTTCGCATTCGCCAGTTCCACAGCGTCCGTCTTGGCCGGGTTCACGCCGTGCGATTCCAGCCAGTCGCGCGATTCGTGGTAGCAAATCCACGGAAACAGCGGGTCGTCGAGTTCCACCCAGATCGGGATTTGCCGGATTTTGGCGAGCGCCGGCGCGGGCACGACGCGTGTGATCTGATAAAGCTGCGCCGACAGGACTTTCATGATCCGTTCGCACAGGTTTGTTTCCGCGAGCAATTTCTGGTTCACCAAAACCCGCCAGCCTTCGATCTCGTGCGGCGCGTAGGCGGATTCGGGGTCAAATGAATTTGTCTGCGCCGCCGCGCCGAAAGACAGCGCCATGAACAAAATGGAAATAATCAGCCTCATGAATTTATCGCGCGAAAATCTGCCGGATCACGTCTTCAATCGGCACTTCCTGAATATCAATGTCCGTCACGGGCAATTCGTCTAAAAGCGCCTTGCACGTCGGGATGACGCGGTCGCGTTTGACTTTAAGCGTGATGGCACCGGGCGTTTTTTCGACGACCTCGCCGTAACGCGCCAGATTTTCCGCCGGATATTCATTCGCCTTGTCACATTGGATCGTGACGAATTTGAAATCAGCGAAGCGGTCCACGATTTCGCTCAACTTGCCGTCGAAGAAAATTTTTCCGTGATCGATTATGATGACGCGCTCGCACAGCGCCTGGATGTCGGCCATGTAATGGCTCGTCAGCAGAATCGTCGTCTTGCGTTCGGCGTTGTGGCGGCGGATAAATTCGCGCACGGTCTTCTGCGAAATCACATCGAGGCCGATGGTCGGCTCGTCGAGAAAAAGAACTTTAGGTTCGTGGAGCAACGACGCGATCAGTTCCATTTTCATCCGTTCGCCGAGGGAAAGTTCTCGGACGTTCACGTTGAGTTTGTCGCGGACGGTGAGCATTTCGCTCATTTCGGCGACGGTGCGTTCAAAACGGTCGGCGGGAATTCCGTAAATTTTTGCGTTCAGCTCCAGCGATTCGCGCGCGGGCAAATCCCACCAAAGCTGGTTTTTCTGGCCGAGCAGCAGCGCAAACTGGCGGCGATAACCATCGGCGCGTTCCCACGGCGTGTAACCGAGAACTTTCGCGGAGCCGCTCGTCGGATAAAGCAGGCCGGCAAGCATTTTGAGCGTGGTGGTTTTGCCCGCGCCGTTCGGGCCGAGAAAACCGACGAGTTCGCCGGGTTCAATCTTGAAACTGACTTCGTTGACGGCGAGCGTCTGTTCGTATTGACGGCGGAAAAGTCCTTTGACTGCACCTGCGAAACCGGGCTGTTTTTTGTAAGTGCGAAAGGCCTTGGTAAGATTGCTGACTTCAATGGCGGGCATGGAAGTTTTAAGTTTTGAATTTTTAGTTGCGCTGCAAATTAACTAAAAACTCAAAATTAAGAATTAAAAACTTTTCAGCGCATCAACTGCTTTTCCAGGTAGTTGACGACTTGGCGGACATTGGAGTCCACTTCCATGCGATCTTTGACGAGACGGCAGGCGTGCAGCACGGTGCCATGGTCGCGTCCGCCGTAGGCTTCGCCAATGGTGTTGAGCGAGCTTTCGGTCATCTGGCGCGAAAGATACATGGCAATCTGGCGCGGGAAGGCGATGTTTTCCGGACGCCGTTTGCTGGTCATGTCCGCGAGGCGGATGTCGAAGTGTTCGGCGACTTTTTTCTGGATGACTTCGATGCTGATGGTCATCCGGCCTTCTTCGTGCAGAATTTCGCGCAGCAGATTTTCGACAACCTCGAGCGTCAGCTTTTTGCCGGTGAGCGAGGCATAGGAAGCCACGCGGATGAGCGCGCCTTCGAGCCGGCGGATGTTGGTGCGGATGCGCGTGGCGAGGAAGTTGATGATGTCTTCCGGCAGCGTGACGCCCATGAACTGCGCCTTTTTATTGAGAATGGCGAGCCGCGTTTCTACGTCTGGTGCCTGCACGTCGGCGGTTTGTCCCCATTCGAAGCGCGAGACGAGGCGATGTTCGAGTCCTTGAATTTCACTGGCCGGCCGGTCACAGGTCAGGACGATTTGCCGGTGCGCTTCGTGCAGGGCGTTGAATGTGTGAAAAAATTCTTCCTGGATGCGCTCCTTGCCGGCGAGAAACTGGATGTCGTCAATCAGCAGCACTTCGCTCTGCCGGTATTTTTTGCGGAAGGCGACGAGCTTGTTGTTCTGGATCGCCTCGATGTATTCGTTGGTGAATTTTTCGGACGAAACGTAGGCGACACGCGCATTTTTTCGATTGCCGACGACATGCTGGCCGATGGCTTGGAGCAAATGAGTTTTACCCAGGCCAACGCCGCCATAAAGGAACAGCGGGTTGTAAGCTTTGCCGGGTGTTTCAGCCACGGCCTTGGCGGCGGCGTAGGCGAAATTGTTGTTGTTGCCGACCACGAAGGTGTCAAAGGTGTTCTTCGGGTTGAAAAGCAAATCGCCGTTGATGGCCCCGGCGCGTTCCGATGCTGATTCGGCTTTGACCTTGGGTGTGGCGGCAGCCGGCTTTGGGGCTGGTGCGACGTTCATGCCATTGGGATTGGCCGCCTTGAATCTGACTTGCAGCTTGTTGCCGGCAGCGACCGCCACGGCGTCTTGCATCAGCCCAAGATAATTATCCTTGAGCCACACTTCACAAAACTCGTTGGGCGCTTCAATGGTCAGGTGCTGTCCGTCCACCGCGCTTGCACGCAGTGGGGCGAACCACATATTGAAAGTGTCCCGGCTCAACTTGGCGCGGAGATGATCCTGCGCCGAGTGCCAAATTTTTTCTGCAGAAATCTGCATAGTTTCCCGAAAATACCCAAATTTAAATGGTTTATTCACTTCGCTTGCCGACCGGCTTTTTAGCGAGGTGCGCGTGTCAGTCAACCGCCCGGCCATCAGTTATTCAAGCGAAAACGTAAATTGTTTTACCTGAATCACCGTTTAATCGCCTTTTAAATTAACGCAAATAGTTCAATTTAAGCGGTTTGGATCAGTTTTTCTACGGTGCTCCTTCACTTGAAGAAACACTTTAGTCCACTGTCCGGCACAACTCTGAATTGCGACACCTTTTTTATGTCATCGTCGCCAATGTTTCGAGGATAACATATTAACTCTTATTCACAAGTTGTTCACAGATGCTAAACCTTCTGCATTAAAGCGCTTTATCCGCTTTTTTTAACAGCGTTGTCACTTCAACCGCCGCCGGTCTGCCGCCAAAAAATAAAATTTATGGCATCGGGTGGAAAACCCGTTTGCTAATAGGCAGCCTGTTTGTCAAAATATATACTAATACATTGATCTAGACATTGACAAAAATAAGAAGCTGTGATTTAATATTCGTAGTTGCAGGACGGATGGTTGACACCGGATCGCAACTTGCTCTTTTAAAATTTCGGCTTTGGTCGCAAGCACTGACTGAAGCGCGAGTTCTCCGTAATCCTACGCTGTGCTCATTCTGAATTCCCCGGGTCTCTCGGTCATCTTCTGACCGCTTGACCCGGTTTTTTATTTTACCGGCCAATCAATTCCGCAGGTTGCGTTCGTTGACACTCATTTTCCCCGCTGCTAACGTCTGCGTTCTAAAATGGCGACCTCTTACAAAGACACCTTGAATCTCCCGCGCACGAATTTCGCGATGAAGGCCGACCTCGTCACGCGCGAGCCGGAGCGTTTGAAAAAATGGGAAGCTGCGCAGCTCTACGAAAAAATCCAAGCGTCGCGCGCGGGCAAAGAAAAATTCGTCCTGCACGACGGCCCGCCGTTTGCCAACGGCGATGTCCACATCGGCACCGCGCTGAACAAGATTCTCAAGGACATCATCGTCAAATACAAAACGCTCCGTGGCTTCAGCGCGCCCTACATTCCCGGCTGGGATTGCCACGGACTGCCGATTGAATTCAAAGTCTCGCAGGAAATGCGCAAACGGAGCGCGGCCGTCCCAGCCGCAGCAGCCACGACAGCGCCAAATCCGTCCGATCAATCTGGGGCCGCTCCCGCTGCGACTGAGACCGCCGCGCTCCAATTCGACGCCGTCACGATTCGCAAAGCTTGTGACGCATACGCGCGCAAGTTCATTGACATCCAGCGCATACAGTTCAAACGCCTCGGCGTCCTCGGCGATTGGGAAAATCCTTACCTCACGCTCAACAAGGGATACGAAGCCGACGAACTCCGCCTGTTCGCGGACATCGTTGCCAAGGGATTTGTGTATCGCGGCAAAAAACCGGTTTATTGGAGCATTCCCTGCCGCACCGCGCTCGCCGAAGCCGAGGTTGAATATCAGGACCACGTCAGCCAGAGCGTGTTCGTAAAATTTCCCGTCGTCGGCCAGCCGAACACGTTCATCCTGATTTGGACGACGACGCCGTGGACGCTGCCGGCGAACCTCGCGGTCGCCTACAACAAGGATTTTCAATACGTCAGCACCAAAGTCGGCGATGAAAACTACATCGTGGCCAAATGCCGGCTTGATGAAATGCTTTTGAAGAACGTTCTACCACCAGTTGTTTCAATTAACGCTCAAACACTTTCAGCGGAAGCTCTGGCGCGGCTTGAATATCAGCATCCGTTCTGCAATCGCACCGGCAAAGCCTTCACTGCTGACTTCGTCACCGCTGACACCGGCACGGGCTTCGTCCACATCGCGCCCGGTCACGGTCAGGACGATTACAACCTCGGACGCCAAAACGGCCTGCCGATTTACTCGCCGGTGGATGACGACGGAAAATTTGCCTACTCAAACGAATTGCCGGTTGAGCAGCAGATGCCCGCCGAAATGCTTGGCAAATCCATTATGGAAAAACACGGCAAAAGCGACGCCAACGAAGCCGTCCTGCACGAGCTTCGCGTCCGCCACGAGCTGTTGCATCAGGAGAATTATCATCATAGCTACCCGCACTGCTGGCGCAGCAAAACGCCCGTCATCTTCCGCGCGATGGACCAGTGGTTCATCAAGATTGATCACGCTTTCTCCGTAGGAGACGACGTGAGGAGTCTCAAATCAAAACCGGAAATGAGTCAGAGTCTCGTCACCTCGACTCCTACATTTCGTCAAGCCGCCCTCGCCGAGATTGACCGCGTCAAGTGGATTCCCGATTGGGGCGTCAACCGTATCAAAGGCGCGGTGCAATCGCGGCCCGACTGGTGCATCAGCCGCCAGCGCACCTGGGGCGTGCCGATTCCCGCGTTTTACGACGTGAAAGGTGAACCGATTCTCGACGCCCAAATCGTCCGCAACGCCGCTGATCTCATCGAGAAGCACGGTTCGAACATCTGGTTCGAGAAATCCGCCGGCGAACTTTGGGCGCTCGTGAAGCCCACGAACTGGACCGGTGCCGAAGCCGTGGCCAAATCCAACGACACGCTGGACGTGTGGATTGATTCCGGTTCGTCATCGCGTTCCGTTCTGATGCGGCGTGGCGAATTGCAGCACAGGTTCGGAGTTCCGCCTTCAGGCGGCTCTCCGACCAGCTGAAGCCGGAACTCCAAACCCAATGCCGCGCCGGCTCATCGTCAACGCCGATGATTTTGGCCTATCACATTCAGTCAACGAAGCCGTCATCCGCGCGCATCGCGATGGCATCTTGACCAGTGCCAGCTTGATGGTGAATGAACCTGGTTTTGATGAAACGGTGAAGCTGGCGAAGGACAATCCAAAACTCGGCGTCGGCCTGCACCTCACTTTGCTGATGGGACATTCCGCATTGCCGCCGGAAAAAATTTCCGGTCTCGTCAATTCACGCGACGAGTTCAGCAATTCGCCCGTCGGTGTCGGCATGAGTTATTTCTTCAACCGCAGCCTGCGCGAACAACTCCGCGCCGAAATCCACGCCCAGTTTGAAAAGTTCCACGCCACCGGTTTGCCGCTCGATCACGTCAATGGCCACTTGCATCTGCACCTGCACCCCGTCGTTTTCAAAATCCTGATGGCAGACGCGGACAAACTCCGCATCCGCCACCTGCGCCTGACCCGCGACTGCCTTGCGCGCAGTCGGCGCATGGCGGGTGGCCGCTGGTTTTACCGGACATCGCACGCGGCAATTTACGATTGGCTTTCCAGCCGTGCCCGCGAACCATTGCGCCAGCGCGGCATCAAGCACGCGCAGATCACGTTTGGCCTGTTGCAAGATTCGCGCGTGGACGAAGAATACATTTTGAAACTGCTGCCCGAACTGCCGCCTGGCGATTCCGAGCTTTACTCGCATCCGTCGCTCGACAAGTTTAAGCATGAATTCGACGCCCTCGTCAGCCCGCGCGTGCGGGAACTGGTGAATAAACTCGGCATCGAGTTGATTCGCTATCAGGATTTGTAGCGGCGCTCTGTGAGCG
>DMQW01000263.1 GCA_003455565.1 Limisphaerales bacterium | reverse complement strand
CGGCAACGATCCCGCGCTGGGCTACATCAAGCAGCTTAAGATCAAATACCTCATCAATGGTCACGAGCGGACCAAGGTTCTTACCGAAAATGACAGTTGGAACATTGGCATCGTCTCGCCTCACCGCTTTATCGTCATGCCTGATGCGGGAACCGAGGCCGTTGATTTTACCTGCCGCTTTGGAACCAATGCCGCCGGCGCAACTGCAACTAGCTTTGCCAAAATAAAGGCGGCGTGTGCGACCTTATGGCCAAATTTCTGGAACAGCGGCGGCGCGATTGATCTGTCGCAGAGCCGTGATCCGCGCTGGATGGAATTGGAACGCCGCATCGTGCTTTCCCAATACGAGCTGGCAGCGCAATCGGCCGGTGACAATCCTCCCGCCGAAGTCAGCTTGACTGGCACCGACCCTTGGCAGGCCAAGTGGCACTTTGAAATGATCTGGTGGCATCTCGCCCATTACGCATTATGGGACCGCTGGCCGCTGGCCGAAAAAGCCTTGAGCATTTATCCGCGCGTGGCTCCCGTGGCTAAATCCATTGCCGAAAATTTCGATTACCAGGGCCTGATGTGGCCCAAGTCAACCGGGCCGAACGGTCACAACGACGGCTGGCCGCCCGAGATGGCGCTGCTCTGGAAAGAGCCGCACCCGATTTTTTTCGCCGAGCTCGGCTACCGGCTGCATCCCACAAAGGCAACTCTCAATAAATGGAAGGACATTGTTTTCGGCACTGCTGATTTCATGGCTGACTACCCCACTTGGGACGAGGCCACCGGTCATTACGACCTTTATCCCGTCTGGCCCGCCTATGAAGGCGATAACCACACCCTGCGACGCAATACCATATTTGAACTTGGCTACTGGCACGTTGCGCTCGAATGGGCTCAACAATGGCGCCTGCGTCTCGGCCTTGAGCGCGAACCGCATTGGGACAATGTGGCGAACCATCTCGCGTCACTGCCGGTGAAAGACGGCCTCTATATTTATAGTGACGACCGTCCTGACACTTACACCGCGCGCAATATTGATCACCTTGACATCATCGGCATTGCCGGAATGTTGCCGCCGTTCAAAGGTCTCGACCCCGCGACGGCCCGGCGCACGGTGGAGGAGGTGAGCCGGGGATGGAATTGGGACGCAACGTGGGGCTGGGATTTTCCGTGGATGGCCATGGCCGCAGCCCGGGTGGGCGATCCTAAATTGGCGATTGAAGCGCTGCTAAATCCCTCGGTGAAGAATCATTATGACGAACGTGGGATTTGCACCGGCGGCCCCGGTCCTTATTTGCCCGGCAACGGCGGTCTGCTTTATGCCGTGGCGATGATGGCCGCCGGCTGGGATGGCACGCCGGTTGATAAACACGCCCCCGGCTTTCCTGATGACGGCAACTGGGTGGTGAAGTGGGAAGGGCTGAAGAAAGCTCCTTGAATTGGGACTTCCGTGCCGTGGACTATTTTGAACATCTGACCGGGATGAGTGCCTTATGGATGTAAACGTGATAACTATTTAATGAGGTGAAGCGAAGATATGATCAAGAAATGGATAATGTGTTTGCTGATGATGAGCATCGTTTTGGTGAACGTTGCTGCTGCCGTCACCGTTGGCGAATTGCATTGCGAGTCTCGGCGCAACCCCCTGGGCATTGACGAGCTGCGGCCCCAGTTAAGCTGGATCATCGAATCGGACCGGCGCAGTGAGGTTCAGACGGCGTATCAGGTGCTGGTCGCGTCCACGCCGGAGTTGCTCACGGCGGATCACGGCGATTTGTGGGACAGCGGCAAGGTTGCATCGGATGCCACGGCGCAGGTGGAATACGCCGGGCAAAATCTACCTTCACATGCTAAATGACGGCAACCAATGGCATGACAAATGTCACCCACATAAAAGTCAACACCGGATGCGCTTCACGTTACTAACCTGCCCTGTCCCGAAGGAGAGGAGTGTTCACTTATCATTCCGAACGTTTCAACACTGGGGCCGCCCACATCCCGTGCTGTCCAGGTCAACCCCGCGAAATTTTCCTTCGGATCTTTACCGAAAATCTCCCGGCCAACCGAGTTAGAAGCGCGACTGCATCCGGCTCTGTGGATTTTAGGCTGGCAGTGTTTGGCTGTTTCGTCAAGAATAGCACGCGACCGATGAATTTATTCAGGCTCATCCAGCGCGTGGCCTTGCCAATCGGCATAATTTTGATGGACAAGGCCAGTTACGGACTGGCCGGTCGTGAGATGCGGACGGTGTCGTCTGAATGACGGGACACGCGGCGCGGCTGCAGGAGTTTGGCGACGAGGCCGGTCCAGCCGGTCTGATGTGAGGCGCCGACGCCCCGGCCGGTGTCGCCGTGAAAGTATTCGTGGAACAAAATGTAGTCTTTGAAGTGCGGATCGGTCGCGAGCTTCGGATGGTATTTCAACACGGGACGCTGGCCGTCCTTGCCTTTCAGAAACAGCCTGGACAAACGCTGCGACAGTTCGTTGGCGACATCGTTGAGCGTCATGAAATTTCCCGAACTGGTCGGGCATTCCACCTTGAAATCGTCGCCGTAATAGTGATGGAATTTTTGCAGCGACTCGATCAGTAGATAATTCATCGGCATCCAGACCGGCCCGCGCCAGTTGGAATTGCCGCCGAAGAGGCCGGTCAACGATTCCGCCGGCCAGTATTTCAC
The DNA here is from genome assembly GCA_003455565.1 of Limisphaerales bacterium. GTDB lineage: Bacteria > Verrucomicrobiota > Verrucomicrobiia > Limisphaerales > UBA11358 > UBA11358. The sequence goes on along the minus strand of DMQW01000263.1, from coordinate 1,560 downwards.
CTCGTGCATCAGGCCGCCGCATTCGAGACGATACGGTTTTTCCTCGTGGACTTTCGACAGCGCGCGGACGCCGTAGTCGCTCAAAAATTCAGTTTCATCGAGCATCCGGCGCAGGAGACATTTCATCCGGTGACCGCGCAGGAGCGAGAGCAGGTGACGTTCGCCTTTGCCGCATTCCTGCCAGCGCGAAACCAGCTTCGCGAGGTCGGGCCGGGCGTTGAGATAACATTCCATGCGGCTGGTGAAACCGGGCAGTTCCTTGAGCAGCGCGGGGTCGAGAACTTCGACGGCGAACAGCGGGATCAAGCCCACCATCGAACGCACTTTCACCGGCAGGTTGCATCCGTCGGCGAGGCAGAGATGGTCGTAGTAAAATTCATCCTCGTTGTCCCACAAACCGAGCGCGCTGTCTTCCACGCCGTTGATGGCGGCGGCGATGTTAAGGAAATGTTCGAAGAATTTGGTGGCGATGTCTTCATAGACTTTGTTGTGTCGCGCGAGTTCGAGCGAGATGTGCAACAGATTCAAACAATACATCGCCATCCAGCTCGTGCCGTCGGCTTGGTTGATGAAACCGCCGCTCGGCAAAGGCAAACTGCGGTCGAACACACCGATGTTGTCGAGGCCGAGAAAGCCGCCCTGAAAAATGTTGCGACCCTGCGAATCCTTGCGGTTCACCCACCAGGTGAAATTCAGCATGAGCTTGTGGAACACGCGTTCGAGAAACGCGAGGTCGCCCTTGTCATGCGGATCCGTTTCGCGGCGCTGCTTGCGATCCATTTGAAATACCCGGAACGTCGCCCACGCGTGGACGGACGGGTTCACGTCGCCGAACGCCCATTCGTAGGCGGGCAACTGGCCGTTCGGGTGCATATACCATTCGCGCGTGAGCAGCACGAGCTGCGCCTTGGCGAACTCCGCGTCCACGAGCGCGAGCGGGATGCAGTGAAACACCAGATCCCACGCGGCAAACCATGGATACTCCCACTTGTCGGGCATCGAAATGATGTCGGCGTTGTTGAGGTGCAGCCACTCGAAGTTGCGGCCGTGCTTGCGTTCGGACGGCGGCGGCGGCTGGGCGGAATCGCCTTTGATCCACTCGCGCACATCGTAGTAATAAAACTGCTTGCTCCAGATCATCCCGGCGAACGCCTGCCGTTGGACATTGCGCGCGTCTTCGCTGGCAATTCCATTTTGCAACCCGGCGTAAAACTCATCGGCCTCCGAGATGCGTTGCGCAAAAATGGAATCGAAATCCACGAACGGTTCATTGGCGCCCGGTTTTGCCAGGCGCAACCGGATCTGTTTTGAGCCGCCCGCCGGAATGGTCAGTTTGTGGAGCACGCCGGCTTTCGTGCCGGAAGACTCCGGATTCACCGCCGCTGAATTGCCGTGAATGATGTATTCGTGGAAGGCGTCCTTGAAATAACCGGCGGCATCTGGCTGGCCTCCGTGCCGGCGGATGTTGGTTTCGTTGTCGCAAAAGAGCGTTTCTGGGTTGCCGTCGGAATAAAAATTGTAGTCGCCGAGTTCAGGATGTTTTTCGATCACCACGCCGCG
>DMQW01000390.1 GCA_003455565.1 Limisphaerales bacterium | reverse complement strand
AGCCACGTCATGCACATCGTCTCGCAGGTCGAGGGAAAACTTTCCGCCGACAAAACGCCTTATGATTTGCTGCGCGCAACTTTTCCGGCAGGCACGGTCAGTGGCGCGCCAAAAATCCGCGCGATGCAGATCATTTCCGAACTCGAACAGACGGCGCGCGGGCCGTATGCGGGCTGCGTCGGCTATTTTTCATTCAACGGTAATCTCGACACCTGCATCACCATCCGCACCGCGCTCATCAAGGATGGCAAAGCCTACGTCCAGGCCGGCGGCGGCTGGGTGAACGACTCGACGCCGGAAGGTGAATTTCAGGAGACCATTAATAAATCCATGGCGATGCGCAAAGCCATCGCGATGGCGGAAAGTTTTTCCAAGGCGTGAATCAAAAATCTGAAATCGCCGCCACCGAAAATGCCAAGTGCGAGGAGTGCGGGCAGTTCGGCGCGATGGAAATTGCCGGATGTCAATTCTGTCCCGACTGCGTGGCGCTGGCGGGTTGCGTTGCGCGGGTCACGGTGATGACGAAAGCTGAATAAGTTTCCTTTGCGGTGGCGGCGGCTTTTGTTAGGTTAGGTTCAGATTTGGAAATTTATGCGGCACTGGCGTTTCATCGCGGTGGTCGGAATCTTCTTCAGCGTGGCAGTCAACGCTGCGCAAGTCGGGCTGATTAAAATTAATGGCGCCATCGGCCCGGCCACGGCCAGTTATATCGCCCGCGCGGTTGACGCCGCCGCCGCGCAACACGACGAGTGCCTCATCATCCAGCTCGACACGCCGGGCGGCCTGCTCGAATCCACCAAGCAAATCGTCCAGACTTTTTATGCCGCAAAAATTCCGACCGTGGTTTATGTCGCGCCGTCGGGGGCGAGCGCGGGCAGCGCGGGAGTGTTCATCACGCTCGCGGCAGACGTGGCGGTAATGGCACCGCATTCCAGCATCGGCGCGGCGCATCCGGTTGAGATCGGCGCGAGTGGCAGCGCGGAAAAGACCGACGATGTGATGAAACAAAAACTGGAGAACTACACTTCCAGCTTCATCGAATCCATCGCGGACAAACGAAATCGCAACGTGGAATGGGCCAAGTCCGCCGTCGTGCAAAGCGTGGCGACCACTGCGGAAAAGGCGCTGGACGCGAACGTGATTGATTTCATCGCGGACGACCTGCCGGACCTGCTCAAGCAACTTGACGGACGCGAATTCAACGGCAAGGCGTTGAAAACCGTCGGCGCAACCGTCGTGGAAATTCCCATGAACGCGTGGGAGAAATTTTCCCAACTATTCCTGCGGCCGGAAGTGATGTTCATCCTGATGCTGATGGTGATTTACGGAATCATGGGCGAGTTGAGCAGTCCGAGCGCGATTTTGCCGGGCGTGGTCGGGGCGATTGCGCTGATCCTCGTGCTATATATGTCGGCAATCCTGCCGGTCAACATCACCGGACTCGTGTTGATCGGGCTGGCGGTCGCATTGTTTCTCGCGGACGTTTTTTCGCCAACGCATGGGGTGTTGACGGCGGGCGGCAGCGCGGCTTTTTTCCTCGGCGCAATGATGCTGTTCAGCAGTGCCGAGCCGGGCTTCGGCTTATCGCTGGCGTGGATCATTCCGGCAACGATTCTCACGACGGCATTTTTCATTTTTGTCGTCGGCAAAGGAATCCGCGCGCAGTTCAAACCCGCCTGCACCGGACGCGAAGCGATGATTGGCCGGACGGTGAACGCGCAATCGCGCATTGACTCGCAGGGCGGCAAGGTGTTTATCGAAGGCGAAATATGGAACGCCGTGAGCGAAATTCCGGTCGAAACTGGACAAACAGTTGAAATTGTCGGTATCACCGGACTGACTTTGAAAGTAAAACCAAAAACTCAATAACGGAGAAAAATTATGGAACAAATTATCAGTGGACTTATGAAGGCGTTTGGCGTGTTTGCGCCAATCATAATCGTTGTCGTGGTGCTGGCGATTTTTATTCTGCCGCAATCCATCCGCATTCTGCGCGAATACGAACGCGGCGTGATTTTCCGGCTCGGCAAATTGCAAGGCGCGAAAGGGCCGGGGCTGATTTTTCTCATTCCCATCGTGGACAAGATGGTGAAGATGGATTTGCGCGTCGTGACCATTGACGTGCCCAAGCAGGAAGTCATGACCAAGGACAACGTGCCGGCCACGGTGGACGCGGTGATTTATTTCCGCGTCGTGGACCCGAACGCGGCGGTGGTGAAGGTGGAAAATTTCTGGAAGGCGACTTCGCTCATCGCGCAGACGACCTTGCGCAGCGTGCTCGGTCAATCGCCGTTGGACGACCTGCTGGCACAACGCGATATCATCAACCAGAAATTGCAGGAGATCATTGACAAGCAGACCGAGCCGTGGGGCATCAAAGTCACGGCAGTCGAGGTGAAAGACGTGGCGTTGCCAGACAGCATGAAACGCGCGATGGCCAAGCAGGCCGAGGCCGAACGCGAACGCCGCGCGAAAGTCGTGAACGCGGAAGGCGAATTTCAAGCCGCCGAAAAAATGGTGCAGGCCGCCGCGTTGATCGCCAAGGAACCGATCGCACTGCAACTGCGCTATCTCCAGACCATGCGCGAAATGGCGAGTGAACACAACACGACGACGTTCCTGCCGCTGCCGATTGATTTGTTCAGCGCGTTTTTGAAGAAGTAAAAGAGTCGCTAAACTGATTCGCAGTTCCTGGCCGATTTTGAATATAATTTTGAGTGGGATGTTCGGAAAGCGGCGACGAACATTCAAAAGCACGGCGTCAGTTTTGAAAATGCCGCGACAGTTTTCCGCGACTCCGAAGCGATGTCCTTGTTTGATCAAAAGCACAGCACCGACGAAGACTGCTGGATTACTTTGGGACTGGATAATCGCGACCAACTGCTGGTAGTTTGTCATACATGACGCGAGACGGAAACCGGCGCGGCCAGTTGCCGCATCATTTCCTCGCGCAAAGTCGACAGAAAAGAAGCCGCGCAATATCGAAATCGAAAATTATGAAAAAAGAATATGATTTTTCAAAAGCCGAACGCGGTCGGTTCTATCGTCCGAACGCGAAACTGAATCTGCCGGTTTATCTTGAGCCGAAGGTGCAGGCGTGCTCGGCAAAGTCGCGGGCAAGCGTGGCGAAGATGTCGGCAAGCTTGTGAACCGCCTGCTCAAAAAAGAAATTGAACTGGCGGAAGCCATCCGCTGATGCGCGAAATGGCGAGCGAACACAACACGACAACGTTCCTGCCGCTGCCGATTGACTTGTTCAGCGCGTTTTTGAAAAAGTAAGTTCTTCCGCAGATGGCGCAGATTTCCGCAGATTTTTCGGCTCTGCGTTAATCCGCGTAATCTGCGGATAAAAGGTTTTATTCGACATTTGGAAATCGAAATTCAAAATTAATCCGTGCCTCTTTACGAATACGAACTGTGCGAAGGCGGCTGCAAGGTCTGCGGCGGGAAATTCACTTTGAACCGTCCGTTGAGCGCGGCGGAGCTGACGAAATGTCCGGCGTGCAAAAAGCCGGTGCGCAAGATTATTTCCGGCTTCAGCACGCCGCACAAACTCAAGCCGCTGTCCATCTCGGACGCGAAGAAGTCGGGCTTTCAGGTCTATAAACGGCTCGGCAAGGGTGAATACGAGCGGCAGTGAAATTGGTTGAGAGTTGAAAGTTGAGGGTTGAGAGCAAAAGACAGAATTTACAGGATGAACAAAATTCGGAATCGCAGTGTTTCATTCTGAAAACTCTGTGAATCCTGCCTAAAGACAGGGCTTCAGTCGTTTTTTATTTTGAATTCATTTTGACGGAGGTTGTCCATTCCTCTAGCGTAATGATACGAAAATGACTTTTTGCCCGACCAGTTTTTTTGCCGGCCTCGCCGCGATGGCGGTGCTATGGGCATTTCCATCAGGGGCGCAGCCGACGATCCAGTTTTCCAAGCCGGCGGAGGAGGTGACGGAAAAGGCGAATACCTTCATGCCGCCGGACCAGCGCACGGCGGCTGATGCATATAACGCACCCAAAAGCCTGTTCCCCGGCGGGCCGGTTCCGCAGTTTGATGTTTTGCCGGGCGCGGGGCAGACGCGGGACGTTTCTCCGGCGGCGGCGAAGCAGTGGCAGCAATTTCTCGATGGTAAAAACAAGTGGACGCTGATGACGCCGGAGGAAATCATGGGCCTGCCCACGCCGGAAAAAATCCTCGGTCTGCCGGACAAGAACGGTGAAGATAAACTCACGCTGGAGCAGCGGTATCTGACGCGGCAGGAACGCGCCGCTTCCTTGGCCGCCACCAACGGTTACCGCCGGCTGGACAATCCGTGGTCGCACGACAACCCCAGCCCATTCGGCCAGAAAGATGATAACGACCGGTATTCCCGTCCGGGCGACCGGCCTGATTCCGGTTCCGCGAGATTTTTTAACCAGACTTTGAGCGCGCAGCCAGGTTCGCTGTTTGGTGCTTCGCCGAATGCGGATTCCAAGTGGGCCAGCGCGTTCGTTCTGCCAGCGCAGCCGCCAAAGCAGACGCCGGAACAACTGGCGGGCATGGAGCGTTTCCGCGCACTGATGGAACCGGTTGCGCCGCCGGATAAATTGGTGGTGCCGCGCGTTCCGACGGTGCCGGTGGTTGATCCGTATCTCGAGCCGGTGCCGCAATTCAATCCGAACGGGCGTTCGTTCACGCCATTGCAAAGCAGCATCAGCCGGCCGACGGGCATCAAACCTTTGCCGGGCATCACGGGGCCTTACACGATTCCAACGGAGACCAGGACGGCGGGACAGGCCAAGCTGCCACCGTGGCTTTCGGATTCGCAGTCGCCGCCGTTGGGCATGCCGCAACGGAAATTTTGAGCGTGGTCAGAACGTGGAGGTGGTGACGAGGACTTGTTCGAGCGTGGTCAGGCCGTCGCGGGCGCGGTCGAGCGCGACCATGCGGAGAGTTCGCATTCCCTGATTGATGGCGAGCTTGGCCATTTCGCGATTGCTGGAACGGGCGATGATGAGTTTGCGGATCTGGTCGGTGATGGTCATGGCCTCGATGATGGCCATGCGCCCGACGTAGCCGGAATTTTTGCAACGGTCGCAGCCGCGTCCACGGTAGAGCTGCACGCCGTCAAACATGACCGGATCAATGGTGAGGTCTTCAAACATCTTGGCCGGATAGGTGACCGGCTCCTTGCAGTGCGAGCAGATGCGGCGCAGCAGACGTTGTGCGCAGGAAAGAATCACCGAGGACGAAATCAAAAAGGGCGCGATGCCCATGTCGTCCAGGCGCGCGATAGCGCCGGGCGCGTCGTTGCAGTGCATCGTGGAAAGCACCTGGTGGCCGGTGAGCGCGGCTTCGATGGCGATTTCAGCGGTCTCGGTATCGCGGATTTCCCCGATCATGATGATGTCCGGGTCTTGCCGCAAAATGGAGCGCAGCGCATTGGCGAACGTGAGGCCGATCTCTTTTTTGGTCGGCACTTGGTTGATGCCGGGAATCTGGAATTCCACGGGGTCCTCGACGGTGATGATGTTCCACTGCGGGCTGTTGAGTTCGTTGAGCGCGGAGTAGAGCGTGGTGGTCTTGCCGGAACCGGTCGGGCCGGTGACGAGAATCAAGCCGTGCGGCGCGTCAATGGCCACGCGGAATTGCTTGAGCGTCGCCTCGTCCAACCCGAGTTTGTCGATGCTGGCGGAGAGGTTGGTCTTGTCGAGCACGCGCAGCACGATTTTTTCGCCGTGAACGGTGGGCAGAATCGAAACGCGCAAATCGTAATCCTTGCCGCTGACCTTGACGCGCATGCGGCCATCCTGCGGCAGGCGGCGCTCGGCGATGTCGAGGTTGCTCATGATCTTGATGCGCGAGGCGAGCGCGAGCTGCATCTGCTTGGGCGGCGGCGTGGCATCAATGAGCACGCCGTCAATGCGGTAGCGCAGGCGCATCACTTTTTCAAACGGCTCAAGGTGGATGTCGCTGGCGCGGTCTTTGATGGCCTGAAGAACTACGAGGTTGGCGAGCTTGATGACGGGGGCTTCTTCGCTGGAGGCGGCGAGCTGGTCGAGGTTCACCTCCTCGATGGATTCCTTGACGGATTCGATGGTGTCGCCATCGGCATCACTATCGCTCCTTTTCTGGGCGTCCTGGATGAGGTCCTCCATGGAACCGCTCTTGGAAGCATCAATAAAATTCAACTTGTCCGTGATCGCCTTCTCGGAGGCGATGAGCGGGGCGATTTCCAGCTTGGTGATCCGCTTGACGTCATCAATGGCGAGGACGTTCAACGGATCGGCCATCGCGAGGAACAATTTATTTTCGAGCCGGGCGACCGGAACAACTTTATAGTTGTGCGCGATGTCGCGCGGGACCAGTTCCACCACCTCGGACTGGATGTTGACGCGGGCGAGATTGATGGGCGAGACGTTCAACACGCGGCCCATGCAGACGACCAAGTCGTCCGGACTGACGTATTGTTTGTCTTTATCAATGAGCAGTTTTACCAGCCGCGCGCCCTCTTTCTTCTGGCGCTCCAGCAATTCCTCAACCTGACTCGCGCTCAACAACCCATCCTCGACGAGGGCATCGGCGATTCGTTCGGCAAATGATTTGATCTTGGCCATGATCAGCGGAACGCTTTGCGCAGGTTGGAAACAATGTCGTTCGGCGTAGCAACATACCACAACAGACGGTGCGTGGTTGCCTCGGCCAATTCCTTGGCCGCCTGCTGGTTGAAGGGATTTGCGGTCGCCACCAGAATCGCCTTGCTCATCCGGTCAAACGGCAGCACGCACCAGCGCCGGCAAACTTCCGCCGGAAAGCCGCGCGCCAGATCCATGTCAATGTCGTAACGATCCAGCGGCAGATACGCCACGCGCGATTTGTCCGACAACAGGCGCAGTGATTTCTCGACCAGATAAATCCCCTTCTCGTGCAGCCTCTGGATGAACGGCTCCACCACATCCGGCGGCGCCACGCTCAAGTCCACATTGCGCCAGCACAGATCGAAATCGCCCGCCGTGATCAGTTTGCTCTCGACAAAAACTTTGTAGAGCGACTTGCGTCCGTCATCCACCGCCTCGGTCGCCGCCGCACGCGTCTTGTGCCGCAACATCGTCGTATCCACCGATGCCATCGCCATCATGTCCGACATCGGCTGCCCCACCGCGATGCTCGCCTTGTCCTCGATCTGCTTCAACGCCGTCCGCACATCCGCATCCTCGGGCCGCCGCTGCAACACCGTCTCGTATTCCAGAATCGCCGAGGTCAACTGCCCCTGCTGCAAGTAAGCCTGCGCGATCCGCTTGGAAGTGTTGACCACATCGTCCTCGTGACCGAGCTTCGAATAAGCCTCCTTGAGAATTTCCAGCGACTGCGTGTCGCCCGATTGCGACTGCACAATCACCTCGAACATCTCAATCGTCTGCAACAATTGAGCTTCCTCGCCCGGATTTAATGTCATCGTCGCCATTGGTGAAAGTTCAGCAAACTGACCGCCAAGTTAAATCGCCCCCGCCGCCAACGCAACCCAAAGAAAAAGCCGGGTTTAATTTTCCATTTCGCAACTCGCGGCTTCCTGTTAAAAGTTTTTCAGGTGGATCAACCCAAACCAATCATGTCTCCGGCCACCGGCGAACGCCTTCTGCGGTTCGTCGGTGATAAAATCCATTTCTCCATCCGCGCCGAAAAAGAATTCGCCGCAAAAAAAAACTGGTCCGCCCGCCTCCGCACCAACCTTGGCCGCGCCGCCGCCCGCCGCAAAGAAATCATTTCCGCCCATGCCGGCCGGGCGGTTGTTGCCAATTCTTCGTGGCGCGATGTGCCCATGCAAAAAACCGCCGACGGCTGGCAGATCGAACTGCCGCTCGCCGAAGTTGGCTACTTCAAGGCCAAGGCCTATCTGCTCGACGAAAAAAACTGGCAGCACTGGCCGGATGGCTCGGACGTGGGAATTTCCGTCCACCCAAATTTCACGCGCACGGCGAACACGATTTACTGCGCCTTTACCCGGCTTTTTGGCGCGACCAAAAATCTCGCTTCCACTGCCGATGAAAAATTGGAGGCCCAGCTCAAGTCACTCGAAGCCCTCGGCTACGCCACACTGCCGCCGTCGGGAAAATTCCGCGACCTCGCAAAACAACTGCCGCACATCGTCCACAAACTCGGTTGCCGCATCATCCATCTGCTGCCTGTGCATCCGCCGCCCACGACCTACGCGCGCTTCGGACGTTTCGGCAGCCCTTACGCCGCGCTGGATTTGACCGCCGTTGACCCCGCGCTCGTCGAGTTCGACAAACGCACCACCGGCATTGACCAATTTTGCGAACTTACCTATGCCGCCCATTCGCTCGGCGCACGCGTCTTCATTGACATCGTCATCAACCACACCGGTTGGGGTTCCACCTTGCAGGAAAATCGCCCCGAATTTTTTCTGAAAAATCCCGACGGCGAATTCGCCAGCCCCAGCGCATGGAAAATCGTCTGGGAAGATTTAGTTGAACTCGAACAGCACGACGTAAAACTCTGGGACATCATCGCCGACTCGCTGCTGACTTGGTGCCGGCGCGGCGTGGACGGCTTCCGCTGCGACGCCGGCTACAAAATTCCCGCGCCCGCCTGGCAATACATCATCGCCCGCGTGCAGGAAGAATTTCCCGAAACCATTTTTCTCCTCGAAGGTCTCGGTGGTTCATGGGACGCTACCGAACTTTTACTCACCGAAGGCGGAATGCAATGGGCCTACTCCGAACTGTTCCAAAATTATTCTGGCAAAGAAGTCGCGTGGTATCTCGACTACGCCAACCGCCAGAACGAACGCGTCGGCAGCTACGTCCATTACAGCGAAACGCACGATAACGACCGCCTCGCTAAAAAAGGCCGCGCGTGGTCGCTGCTGCGAAACCGTCTTTGCGCGCTGACCAGTCCCAGCGGCGGATTCGGCTTCACCGGCGGCGCCGAATGGCTCGCCGCCGAAAAAATCCGCATCCACGGCTGCACCGGTTTGAATTGGGACAGCGCCGACAACATCGTTCCCGAACTCGCGCAACTCAACCAACTCATCTCCGACCATCCGTGCTTTTTAGACGGCGCGAAACTCACGCGCTTGAGCGCGCCTGAATCGCCGGTTTACGCCCTGCTCCGCGAATCGGAGGAAGGCAAAGATTCCGTCCTCGTTCTGGTCAATACTGACGTCGAAAAAGAAAACTCGCTCACACTCAATGTTTCCGCTTTCCGCTTTCCGCTTTCCGCTTTTCAATTTGATCTGCTCGGCCAGCCGCTCCCGAAAATTTCTGCCACCGAAGATGAAACCGCTTTCACGCTCGCTCCCGGCGCAGCTTTCTGTCTCGCGCCAGCCGAAAAGTCAGTCGGTTTGAGCGGCGAAAATTACCGCCGCGCCCGCGCCCAAGCCGCGTGGGCAATTGAGTCATTGAACAAAATCATTCCCGCCGAAACCATTGACGGACTCGACTGGCATTGGCTTGCGGAACAGGTCAGTCGCTCGCCGAAAAATTTTCTCGCCGCCGCCAGTGAATTCGCCGCGCGTGACGCTAAAACGCCGTTCGCTGATCTGCTGCCCGAAGTTGAAGCCGGGAAAATCTTTCCGCGCGTCATTGAATGGACATTGCTCGACGCCCGCCGCGTCACGCCCGTGCCGCCCGGCCACTGGCTGTTGATGGAAGATTCCGCGCCGTTCCGCGCCACGCTGGAAATACAGAATGAAGAATGTGGAATGAAGCATCCGCCGGTGCATGTTCAGTCAATTCCTGTCGGCGGCGGATTCATCGCCTGCTTTGCCCCAAACCAAAACGCAGGTGAAGCCGGATTGATTTTGGAACGCTACGCCACCACCTCGCAAAAAGTTTCGGCGACAATTCGTTTTCTGGCGTCCAAACCTTCCGCCTCGCGCCCAAAGCCCCAAGCCTCGGACCTTGTTCTGCTGACCAACGGCCTCGGCGGCATGGCGCGGCTGTGCGTTGACCTTGGCCGCGTGAATTCCAAATACGACTGTGTCCTCGGCGCAAACCTGAGTCCAGCCGTGCCGGTGGACCGCCACGTTTTCGTCAAACGCATCCGCGTCTGGGTGAACGCCGACGGCTTTCTCTCGCCGCTTGATTTCAAAAATCTCGCGTCGTTCAAGGCCGGTTCGCCCGCCGTCTGGCACTTCGTGGCAAATGCCGGTGACAGCCGCACGGTGGAAATTGAACTGCGCGCCGAAATGCTCGAAGGCAAAAACACCACCGTCTTTCAATTCAGCCGCCCGACGAAAAAACTCGCTCATGGGAAACAACTGCCCGCCGAGGCCGACGTGCGCCTGACCGTGCGCGTGGACATCGAAGACCGGAATTTTCATTGCGAGACCAAGCGCAACGATGGCGCGGATTTTTATTTCTCGTCGAACACGCATCCGTTGGGAATGGAAAACATCCAACATCCAACA